>NZ_DELU01000010.1:243521-244162 GCF_002352785.1 Marinobacter sp. UBA2688 | reverse complement strand
ACAATGTGGGTACTTTCCCATTCGCCGCCAATGGTCGAGCCATGGCAGCGAATGCGGCGTCCGGCATGGTCAAGATCATCGCCGACGCGAAAACCGACCGTATTGTCGGTTTCCACGTGGTGGGTCCCCAGGCCTCTGAAATCGTTGCTCAGGGCGTCATCGCCATGGAGTTTGGTTCCAGTGCCGAAGATCTCGCCCTGACCTGTTTTGCACATCCGACTCTGTCCGAGTCCGTGCATGAAGCGGCTCTGGGTGTTGCCGGCGGAGCGATTCACATCGCCAACCGTCGCAAAAAGAAGTAACGCGAGCCAGGAAACAGGGGCGCCAATGACGGCGCCCCGCTGCTATTAAAACGGCTGGTTTTCGGTCGCGTTAAGGATGCGCTGAGGTGATCCCCGGCGCATCAAACCGAATTCGCACTGCGCGGGTTCAATTTCCGTATGTGGTTATCCTCCATCAGAAAGCGGGACATTAACTATGAATTTGCATGAATATCAGGGCAAACAGCTTTTCGCTGAATATGGCCTGCCAGTATCCAAGGGCATTGCCTGCGATACCCCCAAAGACGCAGTGGCCGCTGCTGACGAAATCGGCGGCGACGCCTGGGTAGTAAAAGCTCAGGTTCACGCTGGTGGCCGCGG
>NZ_DELU01000010.1:243153-243395 GCF_002352785.1 Marinobacter sp. UBA2688 | reverse complement strand
CAGGTTCACGCTGGTGGCCGCGGCAAGGCCGGCGGTGTAAAACTGGTCAAGAGCAAGGACGATATCCGCGCCTTCGCTGAGAACTGGCTTGGCAAGAATCTGGTGACCTACCAGACCGACGAAAACGGCCAGCCAGTCAGCAAGATTCTTGTTGAGTCCCTTACCGATATCGACCAGGAACTCTACCTGGGCGCGGTTGTTGATCGCGGTACCCGTCGTATCGTGTTCATGGCTTCCACCGA
>NZ_DELU01000010.1:0-243056 GCF_002352785.1 Marinobacter sp. UBA2688 | reverse complement strand
ATCGTGTTCATGGCTTCCACCGAAGGTGGTGTTGAAATCGAAAAGGTTGCCGAAGAAACCCCGGAAAAGATCCTGAAGGCCGAAGTTGACCCACTGGTCGGAGCACAGCCATTCCAGGGGCGCGAACTGGCGTTCAAGCTAGGCCTGGAAGGCAAGCAGATTGGTCAGTTCACCAAGATTTTCCTGGGCCTGGCGAAACTGTTCGAGGAGTGCGATCTGGCGCTGGTTGAGATTAACCCGCTGGTTATCACTCCAGCCGGTGACCTGCACTGCCTGGACGCCAAGATTGGCGTTGATGGTAACGCGCTGTACCGTCAGAAGAAGATCCACGAGATGCACGATCCCTCCCAGGAAGATTCCCGGGAAGCGGAAGCTGCCAAGTGGGAGCTCAACTACGTGGCGCTGGATGGCAACATCGGCTGCATGGTTAACGGCGCTGGATTGGCCATGGGTACCATGGATATCATCAAGCTGTCCGGCGGCCAGCCTGCGAACTTCCTGGACGTTGGCGGCGGTGCCACCAAGGAACGTGTTTCCGAAGCGTTCAAGATCATCCTGTCTGACGACAACGTGAAAGCGGTACTGGTCAATATCTTCGGCGGCATTGTTCGCTGTGACATGATTGCCGAAGGCATCATCGGCGCCGTAAAAGATGTTGGTGTCAAGGTTCCTGTGGTTGTGCGTCTGGAAGGCAACAACGCCGAGAAGGGCACTAAAGTACTCGCTGACAGTGGCCTGAACATCATTGCCGCCACCAGTCTGTCGAATGCGGCAGAGCAAGTCGTTAAAGCCGCGGGGGGTAAATAATGAGCATCCTGATCAACAAAGACACCAAGGTTATCTGCCAGGGCTTTACCGGCGCACAGGGTACGTTCCACTCTGAGCAGGCCATCGAATATGGCACCAAAATGGTTGGTGGCGTAAGCCCCGGTAAGGGCGGCACCGAACACCTGGGCCTGCCGGTGTTCAACACCGTGCGTGAAGCGGTCGAGAAGACGGGCGCCGAAGCCACGGTTATCTACGTTCCGGCGCCGTTCTGTAAAGACGCCATCGTTGAAGCCGCTGACGCTGGCATCCAGCTGATCGTCTGCATCACCGAAGGCATCCCGACCATCGACATGCTCTACGCAAAAGAGTACGTCGATCGCAAGGGTGTTCGCATGATCGGGCCGAACTGCCCGGGTGTGATCACGCCAGGTGAGAGCAAAATCGGTATCATGCCGGGCCACATCCACAAGCCGGGCAAAGTGGGCATCGTGTCCCGCTCTGGCACCCTGACGTACGAAGCGGTCAAGCAAACCACCGACTTCGGTTACGGCCAGTCTACCTGCGTTGGCATCGGTGGTGACCCGATTCCGGGTTCCAACTTCATCGACATCCTGCAGTTGCTGCAGGACGATCCGCAGACAGAAGCCATCGTGATGATCGGCGAGATCGGCGGAACCGCTGAGGAAGAAGCGGCTGCGTTCATCAAGGACAACGTCAGCAAGCCGGTGGTGTCTTACATCGCGGGTGTGACGGCGCCTCCTGGTAAGCGTATGGGCCACGCCGGTGCGATTATCTCCGGTGGTAAGGGTACGGCGGATGAGAAATTCGCGGCCCTGAACGACGCCGGTGTCAAAACTGTGCGCAGCCTGGCTGAAATCGGCAAGGCGCTGAAGGAAGTGACTGGCTGGTAAACTACCGCCGGTGAATGAAAGCCCCCGGGTCTGTTTTGCGGACTGCCGGGGGCTTTTTGTTTTCTGGCGTCAGCGCAGGTTTTTCAATGCCTTCTTAACGCGGGCCACACATAAGACTATAATGCCCGGTCAGCCTGCAATATGATGGCTGTTCCCTATAAATAAAAGGAGTTCATGCTTTGAGTTCTGTCGATTCCCAGCAACGGATTTTGTCCGGCATGCGTCCCACCGGCAAGTTGCACCTCGGCCATTATCACGGTGTTCTGAAGAACTGGGTGAAACTCCAGCATGAATTCGAATGCTTCTTCTTCGTTGCCGACTGGCACGCGTTAACCACCAACTATGATGATCCCAGCGGCATTGAGGATAGCGTCTGGGATATGGTGATCGACTGGCTCGCGGCAGGCGTCAATCCCGGGTCCTCAACGATGTTCATCCAGTCCAAGGTGCCGGAACACGCGGAGCTTCATCTTTTGCTGTCGATGATTACCCCATTGGGCTGGCTTGAGCGTGTACCCACGTACAAGGATCAGCAGGAAAAACTCCGCGAGAAAGACCTGGCTACCTACGGCTTTCTCGGCTATCCGCTGCTGCAGAGCGCGGACATTCTGATGTATCGGGCCGGTCGGGTACCCGTGGGTGCAGACCAGGTGTCCCACGTGGAAATTACGCGCGAAGTCGCTCGCCGCTTCAATCACATCTACGGCCGTGAGCCGGGATTTGAAGAGCAGGCGGAGGGCGCCATCGTCAAGATGGGCAAGAAAAACGCAAAGCTTTACCGCACCCTGAAGAAGCGTTACCAGGAAGAGGGCGATATGGAAGCCCTGGAAACGGCGCGGGCATTGCTCAAGGAGCAGCAGAACATCTCCCTGGGCGATCGTGAGCGGCTGTACGGTTATATCGAAGGTGGCGGTAAGGTGATCCTTCCGGAGCCCCAGCCCCTGCTGACTCCGGAATCGAAGATGCCAGGACTGGACGGCCAGAAAATGTCCAAGTCCTACAACAACTATATCGGTTTGCGCGAAGAGCCTGACAGCGTCGCCCAGAAAATCCGCACCATGCAGACCGACCCCCAGCGGGTACGGCGTACCGATCCGGGCGAACCGGAGAAGTGTCCGGTTTGGGGGCTTCATCAGGTTTATTCCGATGCGGATACCCAGGAATGGGTGCAAACCGGCTGCCGCTCGGCGGGCATTGGTTGCCTGGAATGCAAGAAGCCGCTGATTGACTCGATTATTGAAGAGCAGCGGCCCCTGCATGAACGTGCTCGTGAATATGAAGGCAATCCGGACCTGGTTCACGCCATTATTGAAGAAGGCTGCGAGCATGCCAGGGATGCCGCGAGGGATACCCTTGAGGAAGTTCGGACAGCCATGGGCCTGAACTACCGCTGAGCCCCGACGCTGACAATTCCGGAGAGACCATGACCGAGGACACCACAGGCAATACGACGGCGGATGAGGGGGCTGAGGTGCCCGTTGAGCAGGCGCCACTTGCCCGTGTCTCCGGTAAGCCGGTGGTTGATCTGCCTCGTGACCTGTATATACCTCCCGATGCCCTGGCGGTCTTCCTTGAGGCCTTTGAGGGGCCATTGGATCTGTTGCTGTATCTGATCCGACGTCAGAACATGGATATCCTCGACATCGATGTCAGTGAGATTACCAAGCAGTACATGGATTACATCGGCGCCGTTGAAGCCATGCGGTTCGAGCTGGCCGCAGAGTATCTGGTTATGGCAGCGACCCTGGCGGAGATAAAATCCAGGATGCTGCTGCCGCGACAGGAATCCGAGGACGAAGAGGACATCGATCCGCGAGCGGAGCTGATACGCAGGCTCCAGCAGTATGAGCGCTTCAAGCAGGCCGCGGAAGATATTGACGACTTGCCACGGCTTGAACGGGACAATTTCGTTGCCTCTGCAGCGTTGCCCCGGATGCCTTCCAGTCAGCCCCATCCGGACGTGGATCTGCGGGAAATACTGTTTGCGCTGCAGGGCGTGCTTAAGCGTGCAGACCTGTTTACCAGCCACCACGTGGAGAGGGAGCGTTTATCCACCCGTGAACGTATGTCGGCAATATTGTCGGTCCTGCGGGATGACCAGTTCGTGACATTCGAAAGTCTGTTCACTCCAGAGGAAGGGCGATTGGGGGTCGTGGTGAGTTTTCTGGCGACCCTGGAACTGGTCAAGGAGCAATTGATCGAAGTGGTCCAGGCCGAGGTGCTGGGGCCGATCCATGTCAGGGCGAGAGCGGTATGAACGAGGACAATCTCCGGAAAATACAGGCCATAACCGAAGCTGCATTGCTGGCAGCGGGAAAACCCTTATCGGTCGACCAGTTACGGGATCTTTTCGAAGAAGGTGAGCGCCCGGCCCGTCAGATAATGGAGCATGTACTGGTCTTGCTGGAGCAGTCTTGCCAGGGGCGGGGATTCGAGCTGAAGAAAACCGCCAGTGGTTACCGTCTTCAGGTGCGGGAAGAGTTTGCTCCGTGGGTGGGGCGTTTATTCGAAGAAAAGCCCCAGAGGTACTCCCGAGCACTGCTGGAGACGTTGGCGCTGGTTGCCTATCGCCAGCCCATAACCCGCGGTGAGATTGAGGATATTCGGGGCGTCACCGTCAGCAGCAACATTGTCCGTACGCTGCTTGAGCGGGAGTGGGTGAGGGTAGTCGGGCACCGCGACGTGCCGGGTAGGCCTGCTATGTATGCCACCACCCGTCAGTTTCTGGACTATTTCAATCTGGAAGGTCTGGACCAGATGCCGCCCTTGTCAGAAATCCGGGATCTGGAAGAGATCGGTCGGGAAATCGAAAAGAACATGCAGGCCGAGATCGAATTTGAATCTCCGGCCCGGAATGCTGGTGACGATGGGGATGACGCCAATCCCGATAACGCGCCAGGACAAACACTTCACTGATGCCACCGGCGTCAGTCACTCTTTAAGGATAGATCCATGGCGGCCAATCGCCCCAGAAAACCCGAACAGCGGCAGCCGGATGAAACCACCGTTTCCGGCCCGGAGCGCATACAGAAGCTACTGGCACGAGCCGGTGTGGGATCGCGTCGGGAAGTTGAGTCCTGGATCGAAGCCGGTCGCCTGAGCATCAATGGGAATCCGGTTGAGCCGGGGCAGAAAGTCACGGTTGATGATCGCATTGAGTTGGATGGCAAGCGCCTCGACATTGCGGCCGGGGCCGAGGTGGTCAGGCGTGTACTCATCTACAACAAACCGGAAGGCGAGGTCACCACACGCCGAGACCCGGAAGGACGACCGACGGTATTCGACAGCCTTCCCCGGCTCCGTGACCATCGCTGGATTGCCATTGGGCGGCTGGACATCAATACCACCGGCCTGGTGCTGTTCACCACCGATGGGGAACTCGCCAACCGGCTGATGCATCCGTCACGCCAGATTGACCGCGAATACGCGGTCCGGGTATTTGGTGAAGTGGATGAGGCGATGATCAAAAGATTGTCTGAGGGCGTGCTGCTCGACGACGGTATGGCGAAGTTTTCGGACATCAGCGAGGCCGGGGGAAAGGGGATCAACCAATGGTTCCATGTGACGCTTCTGGAAGGCCGTAACCGTGAAGTGCGCCGGCTTTGGGAATCCCAGGGGGTGAGGGTCAGCCGCTTGAAACGTGTGCGCTACGGGCCGATTTTCCTGCCAAGCCGCCTGACGGTTGGTAAGTGGGAAGAGCTGGATCAGAAAGCCGTGGATTCGCTGAGCAAAGCCGTCGATTTGAAGCCTGTGGGCATTCCGGCCAAGACGCCGTCTGAGCAAAAGACCCTTGATCGTAAGCGTCGTAAGCAGGCCGGGGCAGGTCCGCGTAAATCAGGCGGCGCGCGATGGCAGGTTGATAGTACTGGCCCGTCGACGGGCCGGAAGTCATCAGGCAAGCCACCGGCAAAGTCTGGAAAACGCTGATCAGTTGCTGATAGCGGCGAAAACCCGTGTGCAATTGCGGCCATGGGCTTTCGCCCGATACAACGCTTCGTCGGCGCGGGCGAGCCACTGGTCGGCGGTCTCGTCTGCCAGTCTCATGGCCACACCGCAGCTGGCGGTTACTGTGACATCGGTATCCCCGCAGTCCACGACAATGGTACTGATGAAGTCGCGAATACGGTCGCCAACCTCGCGGGCGTTCGCCTCGTCGGTATGGGCCAGCAGGATGGCGAACTCTTCCCCACCAAAGCGGTACACACTGTCGGAGTTTCTGACAGCCTTCTCGAGTTCGGCGGCCGCCAGTTTCAGCATGTGATCACCCACGACATGGCCGTACTGGTCATTCACCTGCTTGAAATGGTCCAGATCGCACAGGATCAGCGAATACTGCTCTCCATGCCTGTCGCCAAGACAACTGGCACGGGACAGCGCCTCGTCCATAGCACGCTTGTTGGGAACACCGGTCAGGCAATCCGTCAGTGACGCCTGTTCGATGGCAATAAACTGGCAGGCATTGCGAATGGGGCAGATGGTGGCCGCAAGCATCAGCTCTATGCCTTCGAGCTCCTGTTCCGTGAATTTTTGTCGACGGCTGAGAGAGAGCGTGCCATAGAAACCGCCTTCGAGATTGAGCCGATAATCACAGCTGTGGGGGCCGCCTTTGCCAGTCACATAGACAAAATCCCTTGAACCGATGGTATGCCGATAAGTCAGGCAGTCGTAAGGAACTACGCTGGCGATCTCTTCAGCCAGAATTGCCAGTTGTGTTTCCAGGCTGAGTGTCGTGGACAGTCGTCGGGTCAGTCTTGTCAGCACATCCGGGGATTCATTCCAGTCGCGGTGCGCCTGTCGCAGGGCTGCGAGCTTCTGTGGTTGTGGTCCAGACTTGTTGATTGACGGAATCTGTTTCACTCAAAGCTGCCTGTTAGATTATTTTCTCTCATCAAGCATATTTGGGGCCAGTAATAAATTAACGCGAAATAACAGTTATATATAGCGATATTGTTCTGAATTATTCAATGGTTAAAACAGACTTGGTGGCAAGCACGTCAAATTTCCGGCACAGGTTTGCCGGCATGACCGGATCGTTAAAATGTCCGACAAGGGGATTGGGCTCACGGGTGCCTGTGGTAAACTTCTGCGCTTATTCTTTGCTGCCAGTAGCGAGTGAGCGACCAACTTTATGAGGTTTCAGGCCCCCGAAAGTCTTTCCGAACAGATAGCCCAGCACCTGGGGCAGCGCATCGTGACCGGCGACCTGAGGCCGGGCGAGCGGATCCAGGAACTCAAGGTTGCCGGTGAGCTGAATGTCAGTCGCGGTTCCGTGCGCGAGGCGTTGTTGATTCTCCAACGCCGTCATCTGGTGGATATCTTTCCTCGCCGTGGTGCCGTGGTGTCCCGTTTGACTCCGGAGCTGGTCAACAGCCTCTATGATATCTACATTGATTTACTGTGCATGCTGGGGCGGAAGGTACTTGAGCGTTGGTCCGGCAGTGAACTGTCTGGCGTTATGGGTCAGGTGCGGGAGCTTCAGGCGGTCATTGATGCACTCAACTCCTCCGGCGGAGATGCTGCCGAGCAGGTCATTGATGCCGGATTCGGGGTAATGCGCTACGCCTATGGGTTGGTGGAAAATCCGTTCCTTGAGGAAACCCTGGAAAATTTCCGGCCTGCGATCAGCCGGACCTATTTCGTCGCACTGGAGAACTTCCGCGATGAACTGGCGGAAACCGGGCGGTTTTTCCGGCAACTTGCGGACGCAGCGGTGCATGACGACGCCGCCGGCCTTGAAACCGCCATCTGTGAGTTTGGCGAACATCAGCGTGAACAGGTACTGAGTATTCTCAGGGAAGAGGTGAGCGCCTGATATGCGCCTGAAGTCCATCAAGTTATCCGGTTTCAAATCTTTCGTTGACCCGACCACGGTGCCGTTTCCGTCCAACATGACAGCGGTCGTGGGTCCTAACGGTTGTGGCAAGTCCAATATCATCGATGCGGTGCGCTGGGTGATGGGGGAAAGCTCGGCCAAATATCTGCGTGGCGAGTCCATGTCGGACGTTATCTTCAACGGTTCCAGTGCGCGTAAACCGGTCGGCCAGGCCTCCATAGAACTGGTGTTCGACAACAGCGACGGTTCGGCGCCCGGCGAGTTCGTACGTTTCAATGAAATTTCGGTACGCCGCCGTGTTTCCCGAGAGGGGCAGTCGGAATACTTTCTGAACGGCTCCAAATGCCGGCGCCGTGACATTACCGATCTTTTCCTCGGGACCGGGCTGGGCCCCCGCAGCTACGCCATCATCGAGCAGGGGATGATCTCGCGGTTGATCGAGGCCAAGCCGGAAGAGTTGCGGGTGTATATCGAGGAAGCGGCGGGTATCTCCAAGTACAAGGAGCGCCGCAAGGAAACCGAAAGCCGCATCCGCCGGACCCAGGAGAACCTGGAACGCCTGACGGATCTTCGGGACGAACTTGGCAGGCAGCTGCAACACCTTGAGCGTCAGGCTCAGTCGGCGGAAAAGTACAAAGCCTACAAACAGGAAGAGCGCCAGAAAAAGGCCGAGCTGACGGTGTTGCGCTGGCAGTCCCTGGACACCGATCTTCAGACTTGGCGCACTCGCATCCGGGATACCGAGCTCGAGCTCGAGAAGCAGCTGTCTGAACGTGTCAGCCTGGAAACAGCTCTTGAATCCCTGCGGGACGGGCATCAGGAACGTAACGAACATTTCAATCGGGCGCAGGCGCGTTACTACGAAGCCGGTGCTGACATTGCCCGCATTGAGCAGAGCCTTGAGCACCAGCGAGAGCGCAGCCGCCAGACGGCCGCGGAACTGGACCAGGCCATGGCCAATCAGCGCGAACTGGCTCGGGAGCTTGAACAGGATGAAGAGAAACTGGCGGGCATCCAGGAAGAACTGGATATGTTGGAGCCCGAACAGGAGGCGCTGGTCCTGAAGTCGGAGGAGTCCGGAGAGAAGCTCCAGAGTGCCGAGGATGCCATGAGCGAATGGCAGCACAACTGGGAGGATTTCAGTTCCCGTTCAGCGGATGCGCGCCGACAGGCGGAACTGGCCCAGTCCAGTATCCGTTCCCAGGAAAATGCCATTGAACAACTGCGCACCCGTCAACAACGGCTTCGTGAAGAACAGGATCTGCTTGAAGGGCAGGTTGATCGGGCGGAACTGGACGACCTGCTGGAGCAGCAGGAAACCCTGGAGCTTCAGAGGGAGGAAGCCTCGGAGCGCATCAACGTTGTCCAGGACGAACTCCAGGAAGCACGCCACCACCAGCGGGACGCAGAGCAGGCTGCCACCGAGGCGCGCCAGCAGGTCCAGAGTCTGAGGGCATCGCTTGAATCCCAGCAGGCGCTGTTGGACGAACAGATGGGCAGCCAGGACGACACCCTGCAGGCCTGGCTCAATGAATACAGCCTCAGCGACAGCCCACGACTGGCCACGCAGCTTCGTATCGACGATGGCTGGGAATTTGCGGTAGAGCAGGTAATTGGGCGCTTCAGCCAGGGGCTGAGCGTACCGGGGCTGGGAGCAGTGCATGCCAACATGGCTGATGCTCCCCGAGGTTTGGCCCTGGTGAATAGTGACTCCAGCGCCAATGGTCCATTAACGGGGCTCGCAAGCAAAGTATCCGGTGCCGGGGGCATGGCATCCTTGCTGGCGCTTGTTGATACCGCGGAGTCCATGGAGGACGCACTGGAACGGCAGAAAGGTTTGGCGCCGGGCAGGAGTGTCATTACCCCCGAGGGTGCCTGGTTGTCCGCTGACTGGGTGTTGATGCCCGATTCCGACGCGGCCCAGATTGGCGTAATCGAACGCCAGAAGAAAGTCACCGCACTGACAGCAGAGCTGGAGCAGGCGGAAGCCTCGCTGGAAGCCGCCACCGATAATCTGGACCGGTTGCTGGAACAGTCAGAACGGGCGGAAGCTGCCAGGGACGATGCCCAGGGCCGGCTGGCGGATGCTGATCGGGAACTCGCCACCCTGTCATCCAAGATCAGTGGTCTGAAGGCGCGTGCGGAACAGATTGATGCGAGGCTTCAACGCATTCGTGACGATCTTGCTGACGTGTCCATGAATCTCGAGGAGCAGCAGGGACAACTGCTGGAAACCCGCGAGGAGTGGCAGCAGGCCCTGGCATCGACGGAAGACAGCGATGAAGAGAAGGAGCGGCTGCTTGAGCGTCGGGACGTGCTGCGTGAAAACCTTGACCGGCTTCGCCAGGAGGCTCGGCACGATCGCGATCACGCCCACCAGTTACAACTCCAGCTTCAGTCTTTGAACAGCCAGCGCGATGGCTTGCGTCAGACCATTGATCGAATGCAATTGCAGAAAGAGCGTCTGGACGAGCGACTCGACATTCTCCGTGAAAGCCGCGAAAACGCCGAAGAGCCCATTGAAGATCTGAAAATGCAGCTGGAAGGCCTGCTGGACAGGCGCTTGGCTGAAGAGGAAAAGTTGGGTGCTGCCCGAGACGCGCTTGAAGAAATTGATCAGGAGGTGCGTGATCGGGAGCAAAGTCGCAGCCGCATAGAACATACCATCCAGGACGTCCGTGCCAGCCTCGAGAAGCTGAAAATGGAATCCCAGGCCCTGGAGATTCGTGCAGGCAATCACCTGGAGCAGCTCGAGGAACTGGATGTCCGCCTGCAGGAAGTGCTGTCCACGTTGCCTGAAGATGCCAGCGAGAAAGCCTGGGCCGAAGACCTCGAGAAAATCGGGTCCCGGATTCAGCGTCTGGGTGCCATCAACCTTGCGGCCATCGAGGAGTATCAGGTTCAGAGTGAGCGTAAGACCTATCTGGACAGTCAGCATGAAGATCTGATGGAAGCGCTGGAGACCCTGGACAACGCCATACGCAAGATCGATCGCGAAACCCGGCAGCGCTTCAAGGAGACGTTCGATCAGGTCAATGGGGGGCTTCAGGCGCTGTTCCCGAAAGTGTTCGGCGGCGGCAATGCGTACCTTGAACTTACGGGTGAGGACCTGCTGGAAACAGGGGTTGCCATCATGGCAAGGCCGCCGGGCAAGAAAAACAGCACCATTCATTTGCTCTCCGGCGGGGAGAAAGCACTGACGGCTATTGCATTAGTGTTCTCCATCTTCCAGCTTAATCCGGCCCCGTTCTGTATGCTGGATGAGGTGGATGCTCCGTTGGACGACGCCAACGTGGGGCGGTACGCCAACATGGTCAAGGAAATGTCAAAACAGGTACAGTTCATCTACATTACCCACAACAAGATCGCCATGGAAATGGCCGACCAACTGATGGGGGTCACGATGCATGAGCCAGGATGCTCACGGCTGGTATCGGTAGATGTTGACGAGGCTGCCGCGTTGGCTGAAGCATGATGACATGTCGCTGGCGGACAGGCGGTCAAGGTTCGTGCAAAAATGACAAAACTGCCATCTGGCCTGTGTTTGCGTTGTATTCATTACAGGCTTTTCTTAGAGTAGCAACGATATCTGATCTGCAAACAGGACAGCACCACTATGTCTCTTAGGGAATGGTTAATTGCCATCGGTACCCTGGTTATACTCGGTATTGTGATTGATGGCCTGCGCCGGATGAGGCGCGCCCGTAAGGAATCAATCGCGATATCCTCTGGCATGGGCGCGGACGATCTCGACGATTCCCCGTTGGACCAAGACTACAACCCTGAGCTCCCAAATGGTGGGGCGCGAACCATTTCACGGGACACGCTGGAAGAGCGCGGCTACGTAAAACCGGAAAAGAGCCGTTTCGCCAAGCCCAAGCCCAAACCGACCAGGCCGGTGGTCAGCAGCGCGGCCGCGACGGCCAAGGATGACTCCGAAGAGCTGACTGCAGAGCGTGAACCGGAGCCGGAAAATCTGGCCGCCAGTGAACCCAGTGACGTTGACTACGATTCTGACATCGGTTGGGGGGCAGTAGATGAGGAACCGGAAACCGATATAGCGGATTCTGGCCCGGACGACAAAGGGATTCCCCCCACGGTAACCACCGAGGTCGAGGAAGACACGGCAAGGCGGGAAGCCACATCACGGCAATCCGGGCAGCCCCTCGCCGGAGCCAACCGGCCGGAGGCCCGGGAAGTGGTGGTTATCAATGTGTTGGCGAAAAGTGAGCAGAATTTCGAGGGCACCAAACTCAAGGCGCTGTTCGAAGCTTGTGGCCTGGAACATGGCGACATGGATATCTACCATCGCCACGAGCAGTCTGACACCACCAGCCCGGTGCAGTTCAGCGTGGCCAGCGCCGTAGAGCCCGGTACCTTCAAACCCGAGGATATGCCAGCCTTGTCCACGCCGGGGATCAGTTTCTTTATGAGCATGCCCGGGCCTACCAATTCCATGCAGGCCTTTGAGTTCATGCTGGAAACGGCGCAGTGCGTGGTGCGCAATCTTGGCGGTGAACTGAAGGACGAGCGCCGCAGCGTGATGACCCCGCAAACCATTGAGCACTGCCGCCAACGCATCCGCGAATTTGAACGTAAACAACGATCCCCCAGACAATGACCAAAGCCTCTCCCGACGTTATCAGCCGGGCCGGAGAACTCCGGGATATCATCACTGAGCATAACTATCAGTACTATGTTCTGGACGATCCCCGGGTTCCGGATGCCGAGTACGACCGCCTGTTTCGGGAATTACAGGACCTCGAAGCGCAATACCCCGATATTGTGACGCCTGATACCCCCACTCGCCGGGTGGGGGCATCGGTGGAAACCACCTTTGAGGAGGTTGTCCATCGTATCCCCATGCTTTCCCTGGACAATGCGTTCAGTGATGAAGAACTGAGGGACTTTGACCGCCGGGTGAGAGATCGGCTCAAGACCGAAGACGACATTGAGTATGTCTGCGAGCCCAAGCTGGATGGGCTGGCGGTTAGTCTTCATTACGAATCTGGCGTGCTGACCCGGGCCGCTACACGCGGTGATGGCTATACAGGTGAGGATATCACCGCCAACATCCGTACCATCCCGTCGGTGCCCCTGAGACTTCGTGGTGACAACGTCCCTGAACTGGTGGAGGTCCGGGGAGAGGTGTATATGCCCCGGGAAGGGTTCGAAACCCTGAATAAACGTCTGGCGGACAAGGGAGAGAAGACGTTTGTTAACCCCCGTAATGCTGCCGCCGGCAGTCTGAGACAGAAAAAGCCCACCGTGACGGCCCGCCGGCCACTCGAATTGTGCGCCTACAGTGTCGCGCTTGAGGACGAAAGCCGGCTGCCTGCCACCCATTGGGAGGGGCTGCAACAGGTTAGTGCCTGGGGTTTCCGGATCAACCCTGAGATGCGTCGGGCGAACGGCGCGGAGGACTGTCTGCAGGCTTACAATGAGCTGATGGATAAGCGCCCCAGCCTGCCTTATGAAATCGATGGCATTGTCTTCAAGGTAAACAGCCTGGCATTGCAGCGGCAGTTGGGGTTCGTCTCCCGTGCCCCCCGATGGGCCATTGCCCAGAAATTTCCGGCGCAGGAAGAACTGACGGTCATTGAAGACGTGGAATTCCAGGTCGGCCGTACCGGCGCGATTACGCCAGTCGCCCGGCTCAAGCCGGTATTTGTGGGAGGCGTAACGGTTAGCAACGCCACGCTGCACAATATGGACGAAATCCAACGGCTGGGTGTCCGTATCGGAGACACAGTGTTCGTTCGACGTGCAGGGGATGTGATTCCCCAAGTGGTCAAGGTTGTGGCCGAACGGCGCCCTGACAATGCCCGTGAGGTCCAGCTTCCGGACGCCTGCCCGGTATGCCAGTCTGACATTGTGCAGATCGAGGGCGAGGTAGTGGCCCGCTGTTCCGGCGGGCTGTTCTGTCCGGCACAGCGCAAGGAGGCCATCCGGCACTATGCATCCCGAAAGGCGCTGGACATAGAAGGGCTGGGGGACAAGTGGATTGATATTCTGGTGGACCGGGAACTGGTCACCACGGTTGCGGATCTGTACCTGTTAAAGAAAGCCGATTTGACGGGCCTTGAACGTATGGGTGATAAATCCGCGGGTAATCTGATCGATGCCATTGATCGCTCCCGCCACCCGGTCCTTTGGAAATTCCTATATGCCCTTGGTATCCGGGAGGTGGGCGAGGCAACCGCCAAGGCCCTGGCCAGCCACTTTGGCACCCTGGAAGCCATTGGAGAGGCTGACGAGGATGCCCTGCAGTCGGTGTCTGACGTTGGGCCCATTGTCGCCGGCCACATTCGTAGTTTCTTCGACCAGACCCACAACCAGGAAACCATTCAGGCCCTGAAAGACGCTGGGGTTCAATGGCAGACCGAAGAGATCACCGCCAGTGAAAAGCCGCTGAAGGGAGAGACCTGGGTACTGACGGGGTCACTGTCCGACATGACGAGGGATGACGCCAAGGCAAAATTGGAGTCCCTTGGGGCCAAAGTAGCGGGAAGCGTCTCCGGCAAGACCTCCTGTGTTGTTGCCGGCGAAGCCGCCGGTTCGAAGCTGACGAAGGCCGAGAATTTGGGAGTCCCGGTGATGGACGAGTCCGCCTTCGTCGAATTTCTTGGCACCCACGGCCTGGAATAAACCTCTGGCCACGGCGCACACTATGGTTCGTCCGTGGCCAGAATCTGAGAACTCGCGCAGATCCTGCCTCCGTGAAATTGATTACCATGAGCTTGTTCTGTAACGGTGTGTAAAGCACCTATAAAAACAATGCTCTGAAACGGACTTTTTCATGCGCGCCGATTCGCTCTCTTGCCTCTCCTGTGCTCTTCGCTGTTTTCCTCGCGGGGGCTGTCTTGCCCTGCTGTCACTGATCCTGGTTGTCATTGGCGGTTGCAAGACCGAACAGGACGCCGAAGACCCCTACATTCTGGGAACACCGCCGGACGAAGCTTATCTGGGCGTTGAATACGCCTACAATTTTGGCGCTTTCGACAGCGACGATATTCTCGATTATTCACTCACCAATGCACCGTCCTGGCTGGCGCTGGAAGACACCAGCAACAAGGCACGCCAGGGCGTCATCATGCGGGGCGTTCCGGGGCTGACCGGTGGCTCGAGAGGCCGTGATGACCTCGGCACTACGGAGAACATCACTCTGGTTGGCAATGATGGCCGTGCGGCCGGTACACAGCCATTTGACATTGAAGTCCGGGAAAACGTGCTCAGCCTGGCCATCGACGATTTTACCGAGGGAGAGGCGTTCGAGGCGCCGGAAGAACGGGATAATCGGTGCGAGGCTCCGGAGATCGGAGACATCGGTCGCCAGACATATGAGGTGAACGAGTACGACGATGATGGTGCCGTTGTTAGAACCGTTCAACGCACCAGCGACACCTATCCCGTTCTTGTGCGCGTACTGCTTGATCAGCCTTCTGTCACCCGTGTGTCGGTGGCCTTTGAACTGGACTCCAGCTTCAATCCACAACGCTGTGACGAGGATATTGATCCCCCTCATCAGCGTTGTGAAAATGGGGCCGCCAACGACAATGAGGCGATCATCGGCAAGGACATTGTCGGTTTGGGCACACAGAGCGAACCGACCTTACCAGTGCCTTCCTATCTTCAATATCAGCCAGACGATGATGGGTTCCTCTCCAAGGGGGTGATCACTCTGGAACCCGGAATCACCGAATGTTACATCCGCCTGGAAGTCATTGAGGACACCGAGGCCGAACCCCTGGAAACCCTGAACATCCGACTGACCGAGGTAAGGTCCGGCCTCGCCGGGCTTGGCAGCTCCAATTCCGGGGTCAGGGAATTACTGCGGATTGCGGACAACGAGCCAACAGTGCGACTCGAAACCGGGGCTGGTGGCACCCGAGATGCGCTTAATGTCGGTGATGTTCGGGAGTATGTTGCGTTAATCAGCGGCGAACGTGCCGGTGCCTATAGCGTGAAACTTGGAGAGGATGATGACTCCGATGTGGTCCTAGGGGAGGATTTCCTTGTGGAGGTCCGGGACGAGGACGGTGAATGGGTGGAAGGGGATCTTCTCACCTTTGCCGAGGGCGTTGAGGAGATGCGCTTTCGTATCCGCATTCCCGCCGACTACACCAACGGCCAGCTGGAAAACGATCGTTTCCTTCTTTTGGGTCTGGACGAACGTTATCAGTCCGGAAGGGAGAATTTCGCGGCCTCGGCGGATGCCGACAAACTGCGGGTGAACATCAACGAACTGACTTCACCGCTTGAGGTGGGCAACAGTGCGGCCTTTGTTCCCACCGACACGGCTTTCGGGCACAACGGTCGCCTTTTCATCGCAGGCTATCGTATCGATGATGGTGACCGTCCCTGGGTGCGTATCGTCACGCAGAAAGGGGCAGTAACGGAGCAGCCGTTGTCAGAGGCCGCTATTGCCCAGGGTGGAGAACCGGTTATCGGTTTTGTCGAACGTAACTTTAAGGAAGGAGATGACGACGTTACCCGCTACGAATTCGTCGTGTCGTTCGGCAGTGAACAGACACCGGACGGTGCCCCTGGCGGCAATGGTGTGGATGTTCATACCCTGCTTTACTTCTTCGACACCGCTCAGGATCCGAACAGTTATGTACCGGTTTGGAGCATTGTGACCGGCACATCCGGTGATGATTTTCCCCGATGGACCGGGATTGATGAAGATGGTGGTTACGTCGTGAACGCCGGGGAAACCGATGGCCAGTGGCCGAACGAAAACGCTGCTGGTGGCGTGGACAGTTTTCTCCAGAGAATCGACACCACCGTTGACGGCAACTCGGTTGTGCCGGTGGTTGCCTGGACAAGACAGGTAGGATCGGCAGGGCATGATGAGTCGGTTGTGGGAGGCAGTACGTCCACCAGCAGTCCGCTGCTGATCGGGGATTCCTCAGGCGCGGTGAGTGGCCAACCCCAACTTGGCGGAAAAGACGCGTTCTTTTATATCGCCTCCAGCGCAGACAGTACGATTAACGTCAGGCAGCGTGGCACCTCTGGCAACGAAGATCTCTCCGACGGCATCTACGGGACCAACAATGTCTGGCTGGTGGGCCAGGGTACCGGCAATTATCGCGTCGAATCTGGCGACGGAAACCGCTCACTGCAGCGCCGTCAGATCAACAGCCAGGCCGGTTTTGCGTTGTCTTACACAGCGTTGGGCGATGTCACCCGCGCTTTTACGTTCAATGACACGGATGATACATCCACTGAGTCGCTACGTGCGGTGCGCTCTTACGACCGGGATATCCTGGTTGCAGGAAGTACCAACGGTAATTTCAGCGAGAGCGAAGGAAACAGCCAGATTCATCCGATCCTGGCGAGAGTTTCGCTGGACGAAAGCAGCGATGATGGCACTGACCGCAGCCGGGAATGGAGAACTCAGTTGCCGCTGGAAGGCGCGGAGGGCGAAATAGAACGGCTGGAAAATTACCGCGATGACGAAATAACGGCCCTGGTCAAAATCATCAGTGGTGCCTCTGAGACCTGGGAGGTTCGGCTGTTTACTGGAGAGGGGCTGCCGTTGCATTAATCGAATGCGGGCGATGTGCCCACTGCTATACGCTACCCTCGTGCCGGCTGGCGTTGGCGTACAACTTCAGGTAATCAGTGCTGGTGACGATACCTGTTGACTGGCCCCGCTCATCAACCACCAGGGCCGCATTCAGTTGGTGGGCGAGCATCAGCCTTGCCAACTGGTGGGCATCGGTCTCGGGCGACGAGGTCAGGAAGGCTGGTAGTTCGATATTCACGAAGCTCGCGCTCATGGCGTTCGCATCGGTTTCGTGGAGCCAGGCCAGTAACCAGCGTAGATCCACGAGTCCTGCTACGTTACCGTCTGCGGTAATCACGAGATGGTTAACGCCGTTTTCATCCATGGCATCCATCGCGTCAGCAACGCTTGCGGTGGCTGGCAGAGAGTGCAGGGCAGGGGTGCAGATCTGGGATACCGGCAGGTAGGCCCGCCGCTCTTTGGGTTCACCGGACGCTGCGGCACCGTATTCCTCAATGGCACGCTGCCGGCCGGAGCGGGCGGCAAGCTGGAACTCGGCGTCGGTTGCCTCACTGTGCTGAACATCGATATTGTGGGATTCGCTCAGTTCTGTAACGTCACCTACGCGGCGGCCCCGGAATATCTCCGGCAGGCGCGTCCCAACGGGTCTGCCGGGTTCACTGACATGAATGGACATAATGATCTGCTCCGGTTACAACAGGGCCTTCTCCGGTTATCGGCAGACAATTGGATTTCTTCAGGCGCTAATAGTTTCCTGCTCTGTTATTTCCACGCGGTGGCAGCGGCCCGTCGCGACCCGTTTTGCGAGGGATCCGGGGAGGCAGACAGGCTGCCCGGAGAGCCGGTCGGCAAGGTATTCTGCGAGCAGGGGAGCGTAACTTAACCCCTTGCTACCCAAGCCGGTAAACAGGTTGATGCCTTCCAGTGGTTGCCCGTAAGCGTCCATTAGCGGACCAGCGACCGGCTGATAATCATGGGTAGTGCAACGAAACCCGACTTTACCATCGAGTTTTGCCGGATCAACGTCGCCCGAATCCCTGTCTACCGCGCCTGGAACCATCGCATCCAGCATTGACAGGTTATCCCGGTGGCTTTCGGTGGAAAGGGTTGGCGATGAGTCATGAAGATCGAAGGTGGCACCCGCCAGTGTCATGCCACCGTGGGCGGGATTGAGATACCCTGATCCACATACCACTACATCAGGGCACTTCACCGCCGTCGCAGGCAAGTGGGTTACTTGCCCTCGAATCGCGCGAAAACGGAAGCTGCCCTTCAGCGGAATCAGGTCCGGTGTCTGATGGCCGGCGCATATCACCACCCTGTCGACCACAACATCCTGCTCGCCGTTACCTGCGATATGCCATTTGCCGTTGCAGGGAGTAAGTCGGTGGACGTCAAACCCAAAACATTGAAAAATCCGCTCGTGCTCTATCAATGCCCGGCAAAGGCCGCCGGGCTCAAGCCATCCACTGCGAGGGAACCAGAGACCTCCCCGAGTCAGGGGAATGCCTGCAAGCTCAGACGCCTGTTCCGGGCTGATTTGCTGCAATACGGCGCTTGGATAGTCGTTGCGGGCGATGAAGCGGTTCTGACGGTCTTGCTCGCTATCACTGTGCGCCAGTTGAACAAGCCCGGAAGGATGCCAGTGCTCCCCGCCGAACTGTTGATAGTAACGTTGACTGAACAGCAACGATGAGAGACCGAGCTTTGCCTGATCGTTGAACTCAATGCCCAGTTTGACATACAGCGCACCCTGGATATTGCCAGAGGCGGCTGTTCCAGCCTCTTGAGCCTGGTCAATCACCGTGACATGCAATCCCCGCTCCGCCAGATTCCGGGCGAGCAGGCTGCCGGCAACCCCGGCGCCGATGATGGCAATGGATTCAACATCATTCGCGGCTGGTGGTGTTCCGGGGCTGGTGGCATCACCCAGTGTGCCGGTCAACATGTCCCATTTCTGGCCAAATCCGGGTGCTTTTCGCATGGCAAAGCCAGCAGCAATCAGCCGTCTCCGCACCTCGCCAACGGATGTAAAGGTGGCGATCGTCGCGCCGGGCTTGCTGTGGCCCGGCATCGCGTCGATGACTTCACTCGTCCACATGCCCGGATTTTTAGCGGGCGCGAAACCGTCCAGGAACCAGGCATCCGCCTGAAAATCCAGCTCACGCCAGGCATCGGCTACGTCGCCGAAAAACAGGGTCAGCCTGACGTGACCGCCGGCGAGTACCAGGCGATGGGTACCGGTGATGGGGGCAGGATATTGTTCAAGCAGTTGGTCAGCGTAAACCTTGAGCTCCGGCCACATCGTAAGTGCTCGGGCAAGGTCCTCCGGAGTCAACGGGTGGCGTTCGGCGGAGACGAAATGCAGGCAGCCGTTGCGTGGTGTGGCTGTTTCATTCCAGGCTTGCCAGGCTGCGAGGAAATTCAGGCCAGTGCCAAACCCAGTTTCCGCGATGACGAAGGAGGAGGCTGCGGGCAATAAGGAGAAACGTTCGCGAAGCCGGTTCTGGCCGATAAACACATACCGCGCTTCTTCAAGGCCGTTCTCGCTGCAGAAGTAAACATCGCCAAAGCGGCGACAGCGGGGTGCGCCACTGCTCCAATCAATGTCGGCGGTTTCAATGGACGGTAGCCTGGGGTCAGTCACAATCGTCGTATCCGGTCAGTAGGCTTGATGGGCTACTCTGCCGCGGTATCGGTTTGCCGGACCGAAACGCTACGAATAATGACGGGTTCCTGGGGTACATCCGCCATGCCTCGGGATCTCACCGTTTTCTTGCTGGCGATGGCATCCACAACACCCATTCCCCCTGTCACCTTGCCAAATACCGCGTAGCCCGGGCCGCGGACACCTGCGTTCAGGAAATCATTGTCGGTCAGGTTGATAAAAAACTGGGACGTGGCGGAGTCCGGTGAGCTTGTGCGGGCCATGGCGATGGTTCCGCGAAGGTTTTTGGCGGTTGGCCTGGCTTCGTTCCGGATGGGGCTACGGGTCTGCTTCTGGTTTAGATCCTGATCAAAACCGCCGCCCTGGATCATGAAACCTGGAATGACCCTATGGAACAGCGTTCCCTCGTAGAACCCGTTTTTGGCATAGGTAATAAAATTCTCAACGGTCTCGGGAGCGATGTCCGGGCGCAGAGTCACCTCAATGGCACCTTCGCTGGTTTCAATAATCACCTGGGGCAGCTCATTCTGTTGCCCTTCTGCCGCCAGGCAGTTGGCGATACCCAGCATGAAGGTTACAGATAGAGCGATTTGCATCACATAACGAAACGGTTTTACGAAATTTGTCATTCTATAATGGCTCACGTAGTTAGTTCAGGGAATAGTAGGTAGCTTCGGGAATGTTTGCTGCGATACTGTTCCCATGAATCCAGTCTGTTGCAGGATGTTAGCAGATAATACTTGTCAAGTCGGGCATATTCCCTGCGGAGTTCATGACTATCAGCTAACCTTTTATCGCATCAGTGGCATTGATGCACTCTGACCGGGCCAGGTTGTACGGCAATCACTGTGAAGCTATTGGAGGCATACCTTGAAAATCCGTCAGGGCTTCGAAGAAAAATCCCGTCTCGGTCGGTTGCTGATAAACCGGGGATACCTTTCCGAAATTCAGTTGGAAGAGGGCCTGCGCCTACAGCATGAGACCGGTCAACGGCTCGGCGAGGTGTTTATACAGTCCGGCTGGATTACCGAGCGCGAGTTGCATCGGGTTCTCAAGCACCAATCCCGTTACCGCAACGCGGCTGCACTGGTCACTATGGCGGTATTGCCTTTTCAGCCATTGGTCAGTTTTGCCGCTGGCAGCACCACGAATGATTCACGAGACGTTACGGACGCCGCGCAATTGTACGAGCGTGCCGGTTTGGCGCCGCTTAATGATGACGAGATGGCCGGCGTGTCGGGGCAGGGTGATCAATCCTTGTTGGATCGTATCGCCACGGTATCTGCCATGACCGGAAGTAACGACGGGACAGGAGAGGTTGATCCGGATGTCATCGAAGGCCTGAAACTAACAGCGAACATTTTCGTGCCGGTACTGAACTTCCTGGATTCTGATCTTACGATATCCGGTGTGCATTATCGGGATGATGTTCCCCGTTACACGGTTCGTGATGATGGCGGACTCACCCTGGCGTTCCCGGAAAGGATCGAACAGATCCGCATGGACAATATACGGGTCAGCGGCAGTCAGGGACCGTCCATGGGGAACATTGCACTCGACAATATCCGCTTCCATCCCGATTCACAGATGACGATCTATACTCGCTGATGGGATGCGTTGGGCTCCGACGTTTGCGGAGCCCAGAAGCCGTCAGGCGCTCGCCAGAACGGTACGGTGTGATACGGCCTTTTGCTCGCCCTGAGCACCGTAGAGGGTCTGGTGCCCGGAAACGCCGCGGAATATATCAGTAAGACGTGAAAGGCGCTTCTGAAGGTGACTGACAACCCGCCCATTATTGCTATTCAACTGGTGACAGGTCTTAAGGCGTTCGTCGGCCTCCCGCCACAAGTCGTAAACATCTGACAGGCCGGCGCTGAGAATAAACCGTGAGGGTGCTCCGTTTTCAGGTCGAAACCCCATCGACACCAGAAGGCGGATTTTGAGTTTGGCCCGTTCGCGAATCTGACCCAACAGAGTGTTTTTCTCGCCAGTCAGTGATTCGAGTTTACGGATATCAGATGTGGAAAGGCAGGCTTTTTCCTGCTGCAGGACGTCCGCCAGGGATTCGAGTTGACGGATATCCTGAGATAAAAGGTCTTTCAGTTCATCAATTGCGGCCATGATCTACTCACCCGAAAATGCTTTCATCCATCTCATGCATTTTCTGGGCCAGTTTCTCCGCATCAACCTTGTAGGAGCCGCTTTCAAGGGCAGAGCGGATCTGCTCGATACGGTCATCGTCCATTTCCGGATAACTGCCGAGCTTTTGTTCGAGCTGTTTCAGGTTCTTCGCCTGGCTGCTCAAATTGACATTTTCGCCACGGGCGCCTTGCGCCTGGGTCTTTGCCTGCTCAGCTGTAGAGGGCTGAGTGCTCTGGGTAGCGGAAGATTTATCGGCCGTGGTTTTCTGGGTGTTGACCTGGCCTGGGCCTATTCCATTAAAGTCAACTGACATAACGTTACCTGCTTAACTGGTCGGCCGCGTTGGGCGGCTCCAAAATTTCATACCTGTCTATCGGCATGGCCTGACGTTTCTTTAGCGATTTTTGCAAGAGTTAAATGACACTCTTGTCATCTTTCAAAAAAACCGGCAACAGATTGCCGTTTCCGGTGAATCAATGCCGGGAACGAGGTTACATGGGAATCTCGACATGCCCGGGAGCAGTCACACGGGCACGCACGGTGCGGGAGGACGAGAGGTTCTCAACCAGAACCTGTTCTCCAATCCCGGCACTGGCCAGGGCCTTACCCCTTGAGTTTACCGAAAAATTTCCGCTGCGGGCGCTGATGATAACATGGTCTCCGCGTTCGATCGCTGCCGGAGCCAGCACCAAATCCGGTGTAAATACGGTACCGGCGTTCACGCCGCGGCGCATTTCCATGCCCACTAACTGGTCGACATTGGTTATTGCGCCCCGTCGAATCGAATTCACCACCACGTTATCCGACTGTATTGCTGCTTTTGTCAGTCGTTCGCCGCGCCCCAGGGGGCGGGCGGCGACCATGGCTTCACCGGTTATCGTGACGGATACCGGAAGGAACATGCGCCAGGGGCGCTCGCCCTCGCAGGAAACCAGTAGCGAGGGTTGGGTGGTCCTCCAGGGGTCGCCGCTGAACGATACGCTGAGTGGGGTATCACAGGTTGCGAGCGAGAGGCGTGCGTCGAGTTGGCCGGTATCGTGGGAAACCGTAAAGCCTTCGTTTGCCTGAGCCTCTGAAAATGCCTCCAGAAATTGTTCCGCGCTGCTTTGAATTTGTTCGGACGTGGTCGTGGAGGCCATTGCCGGGCCGGCTGTTACGGCGAATAACAATATGATGGCGAAATTGGTAATGCGCATACGCGGCAGTTTGTCCTATGCTGTCATTAACCGGGTAAAGCCCCGAGTTCAGGAATATCCTAATGATTTCCGGATTCGGCCGTTAAGCCTATCGAGTGAGTCAATAAACCGGCACATAGCCGGTTCCACGCGACTTTTTAGAATAACGCAGCAAGATGCGTGCCGGCAGCAAGACGTTTCGAGTGGGAGATATAAACGATGGCAGGGGTATTGGACAGTGTAAATCAGCGCACCCAGCTGGTGGGCCAGAATCGTCTGGAGCTTCTGTTATTTCGCCTTCGTGGCCGGCAGATGTACGGCATCAACGTCTTCAAGGTCAAGGAAGTGTTGCAGTGCCCCAGGCTGTCATCGTTGCCGAACAGTCGCCCTATGGTTCGGGGCGTGGCCCATATTCGTGGCGAGACTATCCCAATCATTGACCTTGGTATGTCAATCCGGCTTCCCGGTATTCCCAAGGAAGAGATGGCCACCAGCTTCGTGATCATTACTGAGTACAACCGAAAAACCCAGGGTTTCCTGGTGGCTGGTGTCGACCGCATCGTGAATATGAACTGGGAAGACATCCTGCCGCCACCCAAGGGGGCGGGCAAAGACGTTTACCTGACAGCGGTAACGCACTTTGAAGACAAGCTGATTGAGATTATCGATGTTGAAAAGATCCTGTCTGAAGTGTCGCCGTTTGAGGAAGATGTCACCGAAGACGTTCGCAACCGCAGTTCAGAGCGGGTGCCCGGTCATCTGCCAGTGCTTGTCGTGGATGATTCCGCAGTGGCCCGACGTCAGATCGAGCGTTGCCTCACGGCTATCGGTATGGAAGTGGTGACAAAAAATGATGGCAAGCAGGCCTTGGATTACCTAAAAGAAGTTACGGCAGATGGCTCTCGCGCCATCGATCACCTGTGTTTGATCATATCCGATGTCGAAATGCCGGAAATGGACGGGTACACTCTGGTCACCAAGTGTAAAAATGAGCCTGCAATCAAGGATGTATTTATCATGCTGCACACGTCCCTGAGTGGCGTGTTCAACAAGGCGATGGTGCAGAAGGTAGGCGCTGACGATTTTATGGCTAAGTTCAGCCCCGATGAGTTGGCTGAAAGGGTCATGGAGATTGTTGACCGCGAGCAGTGACGCTCCTCCGTTACTCCCGACTCACTCGATAATGAGATCCAATGAAAGCTGAAATAACGCCACAGGAATACGAGGCCTTTAAATCATTCCTGCAGGATGCGTGTGGCATTTTGCTCGGGGAGAACAAGCAGTATTTGGTAAAAAGCCGTCTGCGGCGGATCATGGAAGAGAACGAGCTGAGAACCCTGGGTGATCTGCTGGATCGCGTGAAGCGAACCGGACGTAGCAGTTTGAAGGAAGTCGTGATCGACGCGATGACGACGAATGAAACCCTCTGGTTTCGGGACAATCACCCGTTCCGCATCCTGCAGGAAAAGCTGCTGCCGGAATTCGGCGACAGAAAATCAGCGCAGTCACTTCGTATCTGGTCTGCAGCCTGTTCGACAGGCCAGGAGCCCTATTCGGTAGCGATGATTATTGAAGAATTTCGTCGCCAGCGGCCGGGTAGGCTGCGGGATGTGAAGATCACCGCCACCGACATCTCCAAAAGCGTTCTAGAGGTTGCGCGCCGTGGCGAGTACGAAATGATCGCCATTGGCCGGGGCCTGTCACCCGAGCGGCAAAAGCAGTTTTTCACCCCTGCGATGAATGGCAGTTGGCAGATCCGACCGCAAATCAAGAGCATGGTGGAGTTCAGGGAGCTGAACCTGCTTGAACGCTACATGCTCGGGAAGTTTGATATTGTTATGTGCCGGAACGTACTGATCTACTTCTCGGCAGAGCTTAAAAAGGACATCCTGACCCGTATCCATGCCACTCTCAATCCCGGTGGTTACCTGATACTGGGAGCATCGGAATCGCTGAACGGGTTGCCTCATCTCTACGAAATGGTGCAGTGCCACCCAGGGATCATCTACCGCAAGAAATAGGCCCACCCAATGCCGATCAATGTATGGATACTGGTCGCCGCCCAGGCGCTTGCCATGTGTACAGCGCCTTTCATCGTCTTTATCGGAAGCATTCACGGACGTCTTCTGGCGCCATCACCTGAGTGGGCAACCTTGCCCGTGGGCCTTGTGGTAGTTGGAACGGTCCTGGCTATAAAGCCTGCTACGTGGCTGATGGAACGCCTGGGGCGCAAGCCGGTTATGTTGCTTGGCACGCTGGCGGGTGCGGTGTCCGGGTTGTTCGGTGCGCTGGCAGCCTGGAGTGCGAGTTTCCCGTTCTTGTGCGCTGCGGCGGTTGTGGGCGGAACCGGGCTGGCGGTGGTTCACCAATACCGCTTTGCGGCCATGGAGTCGGTAGCGCCCGAGATGGCTGGCTCCGCAGCAGCCAGGGTGCTTTTAGGCGGCCTCGTAGCGGCGTGGCTGGGGCCGGAAATTGCGCTTTTGGGCGGTGGAGGCCAAGCCGAGCACCCTTTCATGGGCGGCTGGCTTGCATTGAGTGCCGTGCAGGTGGTTGCCATGGTCGTACTGGTTTTCGGGTACCGCGCCAGCGGGGAGCGAGTACGGGAAGCCTTGGGGGAGGGCGGTCGTCCAATGGCCAACATCCTGAGGCAACCGGTCATTTGGGCGGCGATCAGTTCCGCGGCCATCGGTTATGCCCTCATGAGCTTTATCATGACGGCAACACCACTGAGTATGACGGAAGTGGCCGACCACCCGCTTGAAGATGCCAAGTGGGTCATTCAGATTCACATCATGGCCATGTATCTGCCGTCGCTGATCAGTGGCTGGTTCATTCGTGTGGTGGGTATTCCGAGGATGATGGGGCTGGGATTGCTGGCCTATCTGGGGTGTGTGGCCCTGGCGTTCAGCGGTATCAGCTTTCACCACTACCTGTTTGCACTCATCCTGTTGGGAGTAGGCTGGAACTTCCTGTTTGTCGGCGGCACCACGCTATTACCGCAGGGATATCGCGATGAGGAGCGGTTCCGTGTTCAGGGGCTCAACGACCTGATGGTATTCGGCTCGCAGGCGACAGCTGCACTGAGTGCTGGTGCGGTATTGGCGGCGTTTGACTGGAATGGATTGTTGCTGATTGCCATACCGTTCCTGGTGTTACACGGTGTCTTGATGGCCGTTTGGCTGATGAGCCGGCCCCAGAATAGGGGCCGGCATCCCGCTTGAATGTTTATACCAGGTTGTAGACGAAGACGATGGCTACAGCAACGGGCGTGAAGTAACGCAGTACGCGATACCAGAGCGAGAATGTGCCCGCTGACATGCCCAGTTCGCTTTCCAGCGCCTGTCGAGACATTGTCCAGCCGACAAACACGGCGACCAGCAGTCCGCCCAGGGGCAACAGGATATTAGCGGTCAGGAAGTCCAGAAGGTCGAAGATGGTTTTGCCTTCGAACATCGCAAACATGCCCAGCGGTGTCACGTCCGACCACAGGTTTAGCGAAAGCACGGAGGCCACACCCAATAACCAGCACACGATGCCTGCCCCGACGGTACTCACCGTGCGGTTCATACCTTTCTGTTCCTCAAGCCATTCAACAATCGGCTCCAGCAGGGAAATGCCGGATGTCCAGGCGGCAAAGATCAGCAACACGAAGAACAGCGTACCGAAGAGGCTGCCCATGGGCATTTGTCCGAACGCCAGTGGCAGGGTTTGGAAAATCAGGCCGGGGCCGGCACCTGGCTCAAGGCCATTGGCGAATACGATCGGGAAGATAGCCAGCCCGGCCAGCAAGGCCACGGCGGTATCCATGATTGAGACAGTCACGGAGGTTTTGGCGATGGAGATGTTTTTTGGCAGATAGGAGCCGTAGGCCATCATGACACCCATGCCGAGGCTGAGCGTGAAAAACGCGTGGCCCAGGGCAACCAAAACGCCCGAAGTGGTGAGCTTTGAGAAGTCAGGCTGGAACAGGAAGGCGACGGCCTGACCAAAGTGGCCAGTGGTCATTGCATAGCCCACGACAATCAGCAGGAGCACGAACAGGGCTGGCATCAGAATACTGACAGCACGCTCAAGCCCGGAACGTACGCCTCGTGCAACCACAACCATGACCAACGCCATAAACAGGGTGTGCCAAAGAAGCAGCTTCATCGGGTCGCCCAACAGGCCGGAGAAGATGGCACCTATGGACTCTGCCGACTGGCCAGCCAACTGGCCCGTGGCGGCGGTGCCCACATAGGAAATCGCCCATCCGCCAATCACAGAATAGAACGATAGAATTAGGAACCCCGCCAGAACCCCGACGGCAGCCACCCAGCGCCAGGCTGGTTTCAGGCCTTCCTGGCCGGTTATGGCCCGCATGCTGTTGACGGGGCTGAGACCACCACGGCGACCGACTAGTACTTCAGCCATCATGATCGGAAGACCCACCGCCGCAATGCACAGCAGATAAACCAGAACAAAGGCACCACCGCCGTTTTCACCGGTGATGTAGGGGAATTTCCAGATATTACCCAGGCCCACCGCTGAGCCTGTTGCGGCAAGTATGAATGCCAGGCGCGAGGACCACAGCCCACGCTTCGCTGTCGCCTGGCCTATGGCACCGCCTTCAGCGGATGAAGAAGCATTACTCATTGTATTCTCCTGCTTACTGTTTTTGTTTTCGGGGGAGTGAGTGGCGGCGGTTTAGCCGCCATCAACGGGATTTATGCCGGAATCGCTCCTCTGCGAGTTGATCGGCGATCTGCCCGGTGGGCAGGCCATCGCGATCCGAGCGCTGGAAGATCTCCTCCAGGGTATTGGCTATGGAATCGACGTGTTTGCGGACGGCCTGGGGGTCGGGCCCCTTGCGCTCGTAACACACGTCGATAATGCCGCCAGCGTTGATTACAAAGTCTGGGGCATAGAGCACTCCACGTTCGAACAGTGCCTGGTCATGAGCCGGGGTAGCCAACTGATTGTTAGCGGCGCCGGCCACGATGGTGGCCTGTAGCTTACGAATGGAGTGATCATTCAGGACGGCGCCCATGGCGCAGGGCGCAACCACGTCTACCGGCAGGTAGAGGATTTCGTCGGCGGTAGCCGGGGTGGCGCCCAACTCTGCCACTGCGCGATCCATCTGATCCTGGTGGACGTCGTAGACCCAAAGCTTCGCGCCTGCTTCTTTGAGGTGTCGGGCCAGGCGGTAACCAACGTTGCCAATGCCCTGTACCGCCACATTCAACCCCTCCAGGTCGCTGCGGCCAAGCTTGTGCTTAACGGCAGCATTAATGCCCACGAAGGTGCCCCAGGCGGTAGCGGGAGAGGGGTCGCCGTTGCTGGGCCTGCCATCAAAACCCGGGCGTTCGCTGATACCAGCCACATTGGATGTTTTGCGGCCCATAACCTGGAGGTCGGCTACGCTGGTGCCCGAATCCTCGGCAGCGATATAAAGTCCGCCGAGCTGTTCCAGGAAGCGGCCCATGGATTCGAGCAAGGCTTCGGTTTTGTGCTGGCGTGGATCGCCGATGATGACGGACTTGCCGCCGCCGAGATCAAGGTTGGCCAGCGCCGACTTGTAGGTCATTCCTCGTGACAGGCGGAGCACGTCTGTCAGAGCCTCGTCGTCGCTGGCGTACGGATACATGCGGCATCCGCCTAGAGCGGGTCCACGAGAGGTATTGTGTACGGCGATAATGGCGCGCAGCCCGGTCTCCGGATCGCAGCAAAACGTCAGATGTTCGTGGTGGTCGAATTCAGGATGGGTAAATACAGTCATTGTTTGGATTCCTTTTGCTCCGGGTTGTTCTTGCACAGGGAGTCGCCCTTAGTTACGGAGGCCGGCGGGTAGATTGCGGGCGCTACCGAAACTCAATCGCTATCGGGTGTTGGACGCGATTAACTGCCGGTCAGATTTGGTAATTGCACGAGTGTGGATAGTCGTGAAAGATCCGGTCGGAGCGATCGGAATGCACAAAACGTCAGAGAAAGGAAAGGAGCTGTAGGGTGTTGCAGGGTGTGGGCGCATGGGCCCATGCTCAGGGACTGTTTTACCAGTGACATGCTGAAATCCTCTTCCACCAGGCCGGATCACGGCTTCCGTGGTCAATATTGTTGTTGTGCCCCGGCAGATAGGCCGGTTGGCATGATTTCATGTGTTGATACCCTTTTGGGGCTCAACGAGAGAAGACTAGATAGCTTTTACATCGTCGTCAATGGTTGAAATTCATGCATTTTTTGGTGATTTTGAAAATTCCAGCGGTAACAGGCAGATACATCTACTTTACGTAAACGTAAATATTTGGGGCGCCCCAATTCAGCAACAGTTTCCCTAATGTGTCTCACTGGAACCCTGATGTGATTCCAGTGACAGCATTGGTGATATTCGCTTCGTCACTTGATCAGTTTCTGAACTTCCCGGAAACGTGGGTGCTCGCAGTCCCGCATCCACTCAAAAGCCACCATCTCAAGCGTTACGATAACGGCCCCGGCCTGCTGCATTCGTTCCAGGGCAGCATCCCGGTCGTTGTCATGGCGTGAGCCGGTCGCGTTTTCCACCACCCATACACGAAAACCCGCAGCGAGGAGGGATAGGGCGGTTTGCAACAGGCATACATGCGCTTCGCAACCGCCAATAACCACCTGTTTCCGGTTATCGGCAATGGCCTCCACCAGCCCTCCACCGCAGGCATCAAAGTGAGTCTTGGACAAGGTTTGATCAGCGAGAGCACTGATCTGTTCGTCGTTGTGTCCAAGCTTCTCCGGGATCTGTTCCGTGGCAATCACCGGCACATCAAGCAGCTTGGCAATCTGCGCAAGTCTAACGCTCTCTGCCAGCATTAAATTTCCGTGGCTGATGACAGGCATGAGTTTTTTCTGGAGGTCAATCAGTACCAGCGTGGATTCGTCGGCTTTCATCATCATAACGGGTCGCCCCCGAGCGGTGTTTAGGGTATTGGGTAACTATGCCAGTATCGCACAGGCGGTCATCAGGTTTCTGTGGTCGCCGTGGTTGGTCAGAAAAGGATTTGAAAATTGGAGTTGCCAAACCGGAACAAAACCATTAGAGTTTGCGCCCTCAAATGAGCGACGACGTTGCTGATTTGGAACGAATTATCTAAAGAGTATTGGAGAGGTGGCCGAGTGGCTGAAGGCGCACGCCTGGAAAGTGTGTATACGTTAATAGCGTATCGAGGGTTCGAATCCCTCCCTCTCCGCCAATACAAAACCCCAGCAGAGATGCTGGGGTTTTTTATTGCATGTCACTTAAGCCACCCCTGCCGTCCGCAACACAAACACCCCTGCCGTAACCGTTACACTGGCCATTAACGTGGTCAAAGCCACGATATTGGCTGCCAGGCGGTCGTTGCCGCCCAGCGCCTTGACCATGACAAAACTGGCGGCGGCTGTCGGGCTGGCGAAGAACAGGAACATCAGCCCAAGTTCGCGCCCTTCAAACCCGGCCAGCCAGGCAGCGAACGTACACAATACCGGTAACGTCACCATCTTCATCACACTGGCACTGATCGCCAGCTTGCGATCGGTACGCATGGCGCTCAAGGAGAGCGTGCCGCCAATGCACATCAGCGCCAGGGGCAAGGTAAGTGAGGCGAAATAGTCACCGCTGGTCATCAGCCAGTTCGGCAGTTGTAACCCGGACCAGGCGAAGGGAACGGCGATGACCACCGCCAGAATGAGCGGGTTGCGCCCGATATCACCGAGAATGCGCCCCCAGCTGGCCGTCTGACCCGGCTGGTAGGCTGTCAGGACAACCACGGAGAGCGCATTGTAGGAAATAATGACCACGCCCAGGAGCAGGCCCCCGGCGGAAAGCCCAAAGTCGCCATAGAGGCTTGCCGCCAGGGCGAGGCCCACAATACCGCAGTTGCCCCTGAAAGCGCCCTGCACATACACGCCCCGGTCAATCGTTGGTGCGGCACGTATGGCCCAAAGCCAGCAGAAGAGGAAGCTGGCGAGGGTGGCGGCTACGAAGAATCCAAGCAGTGCGGGGTTGAGGGTGGTATCCAGGTCCGCGCGCACAATACTGAGGAATACCAGGGTTGGCAGAGTCGCGCGGAAGACCAGTGCCGACGCCGTGTTGATAAAGTTGGTATCGATCCAGCCGAGCCGCTTGAGACCAAGGCCGATAAACACCATGGCGAATACCGGCAGCGTGGTCTCAAGGGTGTGAAGAAATGTTCCGAGTAGTGTCATCCAGCCGGTGGTTACCGAACTCCAAAGTTAGTGAACTCACCGGTTGCAGAGTCTTCGGTGGTGTTAATTTTGTCGACGATTGCCGAGGGAGGGCCGTCCCGGCACCATTGTCTGAGCGAAACCAGTGACGCCGGTGAGCCCTCTGCAACAATTTCTACGCGGCCATCCGGCAGGTTTCTGGCGTAGCCGGTAACACCCAGGCTGTTGGCCATGTCGGCCGCGGAGGCGCGATAGCAGACGCCCTGGACCTTGCCGCTGATCAGCATTGTGAGTCTCTGGTGGCTCATTGCGTGATCCCTCCTGACATAGAGTGGCTTTTTACAGTTTGCGCCATACCAGCAGTCGATTGTTGGCAGGCATTTCGAAATCGCTTTCAAGCCCGAACCGAACTCGGCCCGCCAGTTCCAGCATGTCATCCATGTTCCTGATGCCCATGTGCTGGGCCTGACTCCGCAGGTGGTGATCGAACTGTCGATTGCTGTCGCTGGTAAATTGCCCCTCATAATTAAACGGCCCATAGAGGCAGAACAGGCCGCCGGCAATGAGGCGTTTAGCCAGCCCGGCGAACATTGCCTCTACCTCTTCCCACGACATGATGTGAGCCGTGTTGGCGGAATAGGCGCCATCAATGGTGTCTACCGGCCAGCTTCCCAGGGAAACGTCCAGTTCTAGAGGTGGGCGAATATTGGCAAGGTCAGCCTCCTCGATCCAGCCGAGGGAATGATCGGCGCCTCCAGGCCGATCACTGGGCTGCCACGTCAGGTGGGGGAGCTCTGCTGCAAAATAAACAGCGTGTTGCCCCGTTCCCGTTCCAATTTCCAATATGGTGGCCGACTCGGTGAACACCGTTTTGATGCATTCCAGTATTGGTTGCCTGTTATTTACACAGGCCTGTGAAAAAGGCTTGCTGTGGACCATCGTTTACGCCTGTTCGGAATCAGTGCCAACCTAAAGAATATCGCGCTGGGCGCAATGGGTAAAAGAATGAGCGTAGGGGATTTCCCGCGTATTCGACATTCGATGATGGTCTATCGGAGGCTTCCCGACTGGAAAATGGCGCCATTCGCGACATAAAAGTGTCACAAAACAGGCATAAGCTCCATTGGACGATACCCCCAGTGGAGATACCATGCTCAGAACTGTCCGCAGCCGTATTCTGTTCTTTTCCTTTCTATCGGTGTTTGCTTTGGCCGCATTGGCGGCCCTGTCATCGAGCATTATGACCCGTGCTGAGTCCGCTTCAGAGGCATTGGTTCGGGAAAGTCTTATGGAGTCGTGGCTGCTGGAAGACCTTGAGCAGGACCATCGCCGCCTGCAGGATCTCGCCTACAAGATCAAGGCGCAGCTGATGCTCTGGGATGAAATCGATGCGGAATTCCAGGCATTGACCGAGGTGCTGCCGGAGCACTGGCGTGCTATCGAGAACAATGCCGGGCTGAGCGAGTGGGCGACGGATAATCGAGCCTTGTTCGAGAGCGTGTTGGCGCTCATCGAATCCATGAGACCGGGTATCGAAGGGCGGAGCTACTATCGAGTAGGGCAAGTGGTGGATTTTGACTTGTTCCCGGCCCTCGGCCCGATGCTCACGGCGATCAACAACCGTAAGGAAGCCAGCCGCAACATCATTGAAGTTCGTAGTCAGGACCTGCTGGCCTTTCTGGATACCCAGAAAATCTGGCTGTTGGCCGGCTCTGCTGTATTCCTGATGTCTGTGGTCTTGATGACGCTCTGGCTTCGGCGCTCAGTGATTGGCCGCCTGCAGTTGCTGGAGTCCGGCCTCCGGGAAATGGACGAGACCTCAGATCTTTCCCGGCGCCCGGTTATTACCGGACACGATGAAGTGGCTGGTGTGACGCGCGCGCTGGTAGGGTTGGTTAGCCGGTTTGAGCTCTTTATCGGAGAAGTGAGAACGGCTGCCCACAGCATCAATGACCGGTCCACATCGTTGGACTCTCAGGCAGAGGACGTCCAGGCGTCCACTGATACTACCCGCCGGCAGATTCATGATGTCAGCCAGTCAATGGCGGCCATTGCGAACCAGGCGTCGGCCATTGATTTAGCCACCGAGAACTCAGCCACTACGGTACGAGATGCCGTGGCGGCCAATGCGGTGGTTCAGGAAGGGCTCAGAAACAGTGAGCAGGCAGCTGAACACACGGTGGAGGTGATTGGGCGGGTGTCCCTGTCTATCCAGGCATTGAGTGAATCCTCGGGCAAAATCGAGAGCGTGATCGGCGTGATTGCCGATATCGCGGAGCAGACCAATTTGCTGGCATTGAATGCAGCGATTGAAGCGGCCCGTGCCGGCGAACACGGTCGGGGGTTTGCCGTGGTGGCAGACGAAGTGCGCACCCTGTCGAAGCGTACGTCGGACTCCACCAGGGAAATTCGCCAATGGGTGACCGACCTGGTAACCGGGGTTTCCGGCGTTGAGGGTCTGCTGGACGAGATGCGCGACGCCGGTGGCATGAACCGGCGGAACCTTGATGCCCTGAAAGACCACCTGGAGCGTCTCGCGAGTCAGTTCACGGAGCTGGAGCTTCGCAGTGCTGAAATTGGGGATGCGGTTGCGGTTCAGAGGGAAGAGATTGACCGTGTCGGGCGGCGGTCAAGGGCGCTTGATGACAGTTCGGGTTCCCTGATCACCAGTGTTGATAACACCCGCCAGATCAGTGAATACCTGAGACAGGAATCGGTCACCATGCGTCAACTGATTTCCCGGTTTAAGGCAGCCTGACCGAGCGGTCAACGCCAAGTGGTGAAAAAAAGCCTGATAATCGGTCTTCTACAGCCTCGCCAAACCCATTACCATGGCTGCTTTGAGGTGGAGTTGAAAATGACCGACGAAGCAGGCCACGAGCCCCAGCCGGACCCACGTGAAGAGAAATTCGTAGTGGATGTGGGGCTGCTTTCAGAGGATCAGCTTGACGGGCTGGTTGACGAATACTGCACTCGGTACCACGGCCTGAACGACACTGAGAACCCCATGGCAGAGCGTGAGCGGGTAAAATCGGCGGCTCGGCGGGGGGATCTGGTGGTCTGGTTCGATCCGGTAGAGAATACCGCAAGCCTGGGCGTGCCCCGCTGATGATTGTGTCCTGAGCAGTGGGTCCCGGTATTGATGGATGCATCTACCGTCGGGAACCCTTAACCGGTACAATTCGTAAATTCCCATAAAAGCCGCGTGCGAGGTGAGTTTTGATCAGGGTATTGGTTGTTGACGACCATGAACTGGTCAGGTCCGGTATTACCCGGATGCTGGCGGACAACCCCGATATTGAAGTCATCGGCGAAGCATCTTCAGGCGAGGATGCTATTGATTCTGTGCGTAAAGACAGCCCGGACATCGTGTTGATGGACATCCGCATGCCTGGTATCGGGGGGCTGGAAGCGACACGGCGAATCCTGCGCATTGACGACGCTGTGCGGGTGATCGTAGTGACTGCCTGTGCTGATGACCCCTATCCAACGAGGGTGATGCAGGCCGGCGCATCGGCTTATATCACCAAGGGCGCCGACATCAAGGAAATGGTGCGTGCCATCCGCATGGCGCATTCCGGGCAGCGTTACATCAGCCCGGAAATTGCCCAGAAAATGGCACTCAAGCAGCTTGGAGGTGGCGATGCTCGGGACGAAGACGGCGAGCTATCCCTGTTTGACCGTTTGTCCGAGCGCGAAATGCAGATTGCCATGATGGTGGTGGACTGCCAGAAAGTGCAGGACATTTCCGACAAGCTTTGCCTCAGCCCAAAAACTGTAAACAGCTACCGCTACCGCATTTTCGAGAAGCTGGAAATTTCCAGTGACGTTGAGTTGGCGCTGATGGCGGTCAGGCTCGGGTTGCTCGATGCCGACAAGGTCTGACGCACCGGCTGATTCTGCCGAGGCAGGGAACAACAGGGAGTTCGACACCAAAAGCTTCCTGAAACAGTTGACCGAGCGGCCCGGCGTTTACCGCATGTACGACGCCGCTGGCAATGTGCTGTATGTGGGTAAGGCCCGGAACCTCAAGAAACGGGTGACCAGCTACTTCCGCAAATCCGGCCTGGCGCCCAAGACCGAAGCCCTGGTTTCCCGAATTGACTCCATCGAAGTCACCATCACCAGCAGTGAAACCGAAGCCCTCCTGCTTGAACAGAACCTGATCAAATCCCTGCGGCCGCCTTACAATATCCTGCTGCGGGATGATAAATCCTATCCCTATATCTACCTTTCCTCACACGACGATTATCCCTCCCTGACGTTTCGCAGGGGGCGCACTAAGAAAGGCGGCGGTACCTGGTATGGACCATTTCCGAGCTCTGGAGCGGTCAAGGAAAGTCTTAATATTCTACAAAAGATTTTCCGTATAAGATCCTGTAGTGAAAGCTATTTCCGAAACCGCACACGTCCTTGTCTTCAGTATCAGATCAACCGTTGCACGGCACCGTGTGTCGGTTATATTTCCCCCGAGGATTATCGGGAAGACATGCGCCACGCCACCATGTTCCTCGAAGGCAAGAACCCCGCGATCCTGCAGGATCTGATGGCGGCCATGGAAACCGCGGCTAAGAATCTGGAATTTGAGAAAGCCGGTGTCTACCGCGACCAAATAAATCACCTGCGGCACGTTCAGGAGCAGCAAAGCGTGGACGGCGAAGGGGGTGATGCCGACGTGGTGGCCATTGCCCAGGATGCTGGAGTGGTGTGCATCGTGGTGATCATCGTGCGCGGTGGGCGCGTGCTCGGTACCAAGGACTATTTTCCGCGATACAGTATTGAGCAGTCTGAAGCTGAGTTGTTAAGTGCTTTTCTGGGGCAGTATTATTTCGGCGGTAGCACCCGCCGGGAAATTCCACCGGACATCCTGGTGCCGGTGGACGTCGACGGCCAGGAACTGCTGTCCCAGGCGCTGACAGAATCCGCCGGTCGTGACACCCGGGTACGCAAGAATGTGCGGGGAGAACGCCGGCGCTGGCTGGATCTGGCCATGACGAATGCCAGGCAGACATTGCTGACCCACCTGGCCAGCAAGGAAACGGTCTATCGCCGCCTGCTGGCCCTGCGCGACCTGCTGGATCTCGCTGAAACGCCGTCACGTATGGAGTGCTTTGACATCAGTCATAGCCATGGTGAAAACACGGTCGCATCCTGCGTGGTTTTCGACGAGAATGGGCCGCTGAAAAGCGACTACCGGCTCTACAATATCGAGGGTGTCACCGGCGGTGATGACTATGGAGCCATGCGCCAGGTTTTGACGCGCCGATATAAACGCATGGTGGCAGGTGAGGGCAAACGCCCGGACCTGGTGTTCATCGATGGTGGTAAGGGCCAGTTGAACATTGCCCGGGAAGTGTTTGATGAACTTGGTGTTACCGACATTCCGCTGATTGGTGTTGCCAAGGGTGTCACCCGGCGCGCGGGTATGGAACAGTTGATTGATGCCATGACCGGCGACCTCTATCGGGTCCCCGCGGACTCGCCGGCACTGCACCTGATCCAGCATATCCGAGACGAGTCGCACCGTTTCGCCATCACTGGCCATCGGGCCCGGCGTGACAAGAAACGCCGGCAATCCACCCTTGAGGGAATCGAAGGTGTAGGGCCCAAACGCCGCCGCGATCTGATACGTTATTTTGGCGGCATCCAGGAGCTACGCAAGGCGAGTATCGACGAAATGTCCAAGGTTCAGGGAATCAGCAGGAACCTGGCAGAAACCATCTACGCAGTACTGCATGACGAGTAGGGATAGCATGAATTTACCGAACATTCTCACCCTTTCCCGGATTCTGATGATCCCGGTTTTCGTGATTATCTACTACCTGCCGGCGCAATGGAGCTACCTCGTCAGTGCCGGCCTGTTTGCGCTGGCGGCGGCGACGGACTGGTTGGATGGTTACCTGGCCCGGAAACTGAACCAGAGCACACCATTTGGTGCCTTCCTGGACCCCGTTGCAGACAAACTTATGGTGGCGGTAGCACTGACCGTACTGATTGAAGCCCACGCGAGTTTCATTCTGACGATTCCCGCCACGGTGATTATCGGTCGTGAGATCGTGATTTCAGCATTGCGGGAGTGGATGGCGGAAATCGGCAGCCGTGCGAGTGTGGCGGTTTCCTACATTGGCAAGATCAAGACAACAGCGCAGATGGTGGCCATTATCATGCTGCTGGCATTTCCTCCTGGTGTCGTCTGGGCCCAGGCCGGTACGGCCCTGTTGTACGTGGCAGCGGTACTGACGTTCTGGTCGATGATTCTCTATCTCAAGGCCGCCTGGCCGGACCTTTTTCCGGAAAAACACCAGGGTTAACGGGTTAGGGGCGCTGTTCGACCGTCCAGCGAATCACCTCGCGGGCCAGTGCGCTACTGGCCTCACCAAATGCCTCCACGACTGCTTCAACTTGTTCCCCTGTCGCCGGATGCTGGTACTCAAAGCGTTTGCTGGCAAGGGTATTGCGGGTGCGTTCGTCGATGAGATGCAGGTCCAGCCTGATCAGCGCTACCGGCATGCCGTCCTGATACTCGCTCTGGAACGCGCTTAGTTCTCCTGCCATGGTCAGATCACTGCGGGCCGGACTGGTTCCGGTAATAACGCCAGCGAAGCGGCCATCCCGGCGAAAGGCATCGATCAGTTGGTCCCGAACCAGGACGGGAGACTTCTTACTCCAGCGCGCTCCCTGATAGGCCTTTATTTCGTTGCCCTCCGGTTTCACCAGAATACGCGAGCTATCAACAGGGCCTTCTGCCAGGGGCGTTACGAACCGAAGGGTTGTGCTGAATGGTTTGTTGTCAGTGATGGATTCCTCAACCGTGGAAGCCGGTAACTGAAATATTCGATTGGCCGGTCGATCCGGGAACAGAGTACAAGCGGATAACGTGGCGGCAACGACCATGCAGAGCAGTGCCCGTGATGCAGTCAGTGTCATGGATTAAACTCCTGTATCGGCTCGCGGCCCAGCAGAAGGCCGGCCGGGTCGTCCTCCAGGCGGTGGATAAGACTGTCCATGTTTTGCAGCGTTGATCTCAGCTCCCGCATGGCCGGCGCCAGTTCCCCGATACCCTGCATTCCCTGGTCCAGGGAGCCCTCGTTGCGGGCGGTGAGTGCTTCAAGCCGCGCGGTAGCGGCTTCCAGTGAATCCATGGCGCTCTGGGCAGTGGCCATCAACTGGCGGCCTTCCTTGTTCAGCAAGCTGTTGGCTGTGCTGCCAAATTGACGGAAGGTTTTCAGCGTGGCTTCGGTTTGTACACTGAGTTGATCGAAACTCGTCACCAGATTGCTCAGTTCGCTGCGTTGATCCATCAACCCAGACGACACGGCCTCGATGTTCTTGAGGCTGCGGGTGAGGTTGCGGGAGTTTTCCTTGGACACCATGGCATTTGCGTTGGTGAGAAATTTATCAAGCTTGGCAAACAGTTCCTCACTGGAAGCCATCAGGGTGGTAAAGGCCGAGGGTTCGGCCTGGATGGTCGGTGGGGATTCAAGGCTCCCAGTCAGCTTTTTGCTGCCGGGGGTGCCGCCCTTCAGTTCGATGTTCATGCTGCCGGTAATGTTGGTTAACGCCAGGCCAGCCCGGGTGTCTTCCTTAATGGGCACATCGTCGTATACCCGAATGAGCACCCTGACGTTGCGCGGGTCATTTGGGTCGAGGCTCAGTTCGGCCACGTCGCCCACCTCAATGCCGCTGTATTTGACCGGGCTGCCCTCCGAGAGCCCGCTGACGCCCCGATCAAAAATTATTTCGTACCAGGCATAATCGCGGTCGTTGCCCGCCTGGCCCAGCCACAAGGCGAACGCGAGCGCACTGGCAAGCGCAACCAATGTGAACAGCCCAATCAGGACGTGATGTGCTCTGGGTTCCATATCAGCGTGCCTCTCCCGACTTCCTTGCTGCTTTCCGGTTGTTTACGTTTATTGCCCCGTGGCCGGCCTGATGCGATTGACGGCGCGGCCTCTGGGCCCATGGAAGTAATCACGAATCCAGGGGTCGTCGGTGGCCTCAACCACCGCCAGCCGGTCCGCCACCAGTACGCTCCGCGAGGCTAACACGGCCACCCGGTCACAGGTGGTGTAAAGGGTGTCCAGATCATGGGTCACCAGAAACACGCTGAAGCCAAGGGCGTCCCGAAGCGTAACAATCAGTCGGTCAAAGGCAGCGGCGCCAATCGGGTCGAGCCCGGCCGTGGGCTCGTCCAGAAACAACACCTCCGGGTCCAGCGCCAGGGCCCTTGCGAGCGAGGCTCTTTTGACCATGCCACCTGACAGCTGGGCGGGGTACTTTCCGGCCGCGTTGGCTGGCAGGCCGACCAGTGCGAGCTTCACCCGGGCCAAGTGTTCCGCGTCAGTACGGGACAGTTTGGCATGCTCAATCAGCGGCAGGGCAACGTTTTCCTGGAGAGTCAGGGAGCTGAACAGGGCACCGCTCTGAAACAGCACGCCAAAGCGCCGTTCTACACGGGAGCGTTGTTGTTGAGAAAGAGCCTGCAACTGCTCACCAAAGACCTCTATGGTCCCGGAATCCGGCGTATGCAGCCCGACAATACTCCTCAGCAGCACCGACTTGCCGGTTCCCGAGCCGCCAACCACCCCCAGTATTTCCCGGTGATAAAGGTCAAGATTGAGATCCGTATGTACCTCATGACCACCGAAGCGGTTACAAAGGCCCTTCACGCTGATAACCACATCCTGGTGCGCGGCCTCTTTTCTCACCAGCCCATCTCCATGAAGAATATCGCTGCTATGGAATCCAGCAGAATCACCATAAAGATCGACTGTACCACGGCGGAGGTGGTGTGCTCACCGACGGACTGGGCACTTCCACTGGCCTTGAAGCCCTCAAGGCAGCCGATAACGGCAATCACAAACGCAAAGATAGGGGCTTTCCCCAGCCCAACCAGGAGGTGGACGACCCTTACCTTGGTTTCGAGGATATTCAGGATTTGCGGAACCGAGATATCCAGCGCCACGACGCACACCAGCGAACCACCAACAATGCCGCTGATCATGCCGACGAAGGTCAATATGGGAAGCGAAATCACCATCGCCAGCACCCGGGGGATAACCAACAGTTCCACGGGGCTCAGGCCGAAGGTGCGTAGGGCGTCAATCTCCTCATTGGCTTTCATAGAGCCCAGTTGCGCGGTAAAGGCGCTGGCTGTGCGGCCGGCCAGAAGGATAGCGGCCAGCAGAACACCGAATTCCCGCAGGAACGAGAAGGCCACCAGGTTCACGGTGTAAATGGTGGCGCCGAAATCATCGAGAATGGTGGCGCCCAGAAACGCAACGACCGCGCCCACCAGAAACGTCAGCAGCGCCACGATGGGAAGGGCATTCAGCCCGGTCTGATGGACATGGGCCACCAGTGAGGTGATCCGCCATCGCCAGGGTGTTGCAAGGATGCTCGCCAATGTCGCCAGTATCTGGCCGGTAAAACCAATCAACAGACGTTGTTGATGCCAGAAGTCTTCGATTTTTTCGCCAACACCCGCCAGGAACTCCGTGATCGGGTTGGATCGGAGGGCCGTTTCGCCTTCAGGGCTGGCCATCGCGTTGGCAACCAGGCGCAGCAGTTCCTGACGTTCGCTGGAAAGCCCGGGGGTTTGCTCGGTAAGCTCATGGAGTTGACGGGCACCCAGAAGGTCCACCAGCAGGGATGCGCCGGCGGTATCCAGCGCATTGATTGTTGCCAGATTGACGGAATACCCGTTAGGTGACTCCATTGCGGCGGTTTTTTGGACGTCCCGCTTCAAGCGGCCGTAGTTCGGAAGCGTCCAGTCGCCCGAGACGGTCAGTTGGCCGTTCTGGAAATCAAGCTTGCCAGGGGAGGGCATCTGGAAATCCCGTCTCCTTTGTTGAGGATTGGCGATGGGTGTTCTTTGATACTAGCTCAAATTCGCGTGTTGGGGGTTGCTGCGTTCGAGGGCAATCGATCAGAATCTGAACTAAAACAGAAAGTTGAAAAAAGTTGTTGACGCAAACGGCCTAATCCGTAGAATACGCCCTCGTTGATCAAGCGGGAATAGCTCAGTTGGTAGAGCACAACCTTGCCAAGGTTGGGGTCGCGAGTTCGAATCTCGTTTCCCGCTCCAATTAACACAGTCTCTCAATGCCCACCTGAGAGCATAAAAGTATCGAATCCCCTTCGAACTTTTCCCGGCGCGGTGGCAGAGTGGTTATGCAGCGGACTGCAACTCCGTGTACGCCGGTTCGATTCCGACCCGCGCCTCCATTTTACCCGTAAAAATCAACAAACTACCTCCTTACGTGCCGAGAGGCCTACGCCTTGGCCAATGCCCTCATCTGTATGGTTAATCGGCCCATCTGGATGGAATTTCTCCAATTTTTTTGCACCCTCCTGAACCCCGCCTATACTCCCTTATGTCATAGCCTGAAGTCATGACGCTGTTCGCTGTTCAGGGGCCTTTGGCCCGACTCCACGCAACAGGGTTTTGATGCTGCAGTCCGGCTACCAAGGGAAATAAGGATGTTTTTCCGGCCGGTCACGAATCCTGCGCAAGTCATTCGCTGCGAGGGATCGCTATGGCAAATTTCGCCCGATTCACCACCGTCGACTTTTCCCAGTTCGACTGGCTTGAACGCATCGATGCAGACGTTTTGCTCGATGTCGGCGACCGGTCACCCGACCTGCTTACTGTTCCCGCCAAAGACGCCCAAGCTCTGCTTTCGGAAGTGGTTCGACTTGTTCTCGACCTGCCACGAAACAGCACGCCCCTGGTTGTCTGGACCAAAGGCGACAGCGAACTGCTCATCCACAGTGACCAAACTCGCATTCAGTTCTCCAGCGGCGTAATCACGGTAACGGTGACCGCCGAGTGCGAAGAGCATGGAAAGCTCCGCATTCCGGTGCCGATTGGCGTTGGCACCAAACAGTCTCCGAGCGGTCTCGTCATGTCCACATTCGAAGACCTTGAGGGACCGGAAGAACTGATATCGGCATGGCGGGATGCGATTCAGGCTTTCGCCTGGGAATCCGTGCTTGAAGTGGCCTCCGTGCTCTGCGCCGAGGTTGGTAACGACAAGCGTGGTTTGCCGCTCGTACCCGGCGCTATTGCCGCCGCGCCGAAGAAAATGCTGGTGCAGCCCGTTGCCCGGTTTTCACTGATGCCGGGAGCCTGACATGGGTGCTGATCAGAATCTGGATGTTTTTGGCACGCTGGCGGAAGCAGTTGGCCTGACCCGTGATGGTGAACTACAGGGTGATTGGTTTCAGGACCCGCTAGGCAATCCCAACGGAAGCAAGCGTGGCATCAGTTCGATGATGTACCTCGACGAGCAGCGAGAGGCATTGATCGCTTTTGTCGATGATGTGCTGGGTGCGCCCGACAGGGAAGAACAAGGGGGCGCCATCTGGGTGCCGCTTTTCCGTGACTCCGGTGCAACCGTTTTCGTGGTGGTTGAGGAGGCCGACAACGGCGCCAGAGTCGGGTTCGGCATTGAGTACGACAGTGGCAGCTCTGTGCCGGCGATTTCTGTCAGAGCGCATGTTCCGGTTTTCCAGTTCGAACGGGAAGGTGCGGGGGCACTGGACATTTCAGGGGGGCAACCCGACTGGCTGGTGTTGGGGCGGGACGACGCGCGCATCGAATTGGCCATCAAAGTCATCATTTCCAATGATGCACCTGCGCCGGGCGATCTATACATCGGCGCTGTGTCCGTCGGCGTTGACGTTCCAACCAGCCCTTCTGACGATCTTGAATTCAGTCTTGGCTTTGAGCGGCTTCAACTCCCCGGAACCAATGCACCGAGGGATTTTGAACTCACCGTGGATAACATCAACGACCTGGGTTCCGACTTTCTCGAATTCATGACCGGCCTGATTCAGGCCCAGGCTGAGGCGCTTGACTCCACCAACCCGGCAACGGCGCCGTTTGCCGCGCTCACCGGTTTGCTGGGCTTGAGGTCTGTTCCGAACATTCCGCCGTTTCCGCTGGAGTCACTGATTGCGAATGGCGTCTCTGCGCTGACGGGCTGGATTGAATCCATTCTCGCTTCGACATCCGCTCGCACTGCCTGGCTCGGGCAGTGGGCCACGCTGCTTGGGGGCACGGTCAATTCTGCCCGCAGCGCCATTGAGTTCAGTGACGGAGCATTGGCGGGCGCCATTGGCTTGCGCGTGGCGTCGTCGGCCGCAGGGGGATTGATCATCACGCCCTGGCTGGAAGGTTCGCTAAGGCCTCAAACCGGGGCGGAAGTGAAAGCGCAGGCGGACCTGCTGACACTGAAAACCCTGGATGGCAGCATCAAGGCCGTGCCGAACCTGTCGCTTCTGGCTGTGTTTGGTCAGGCGGCGGGCCTGGGAACGCCACTGCTTGCCGGCGATCCGGGCATTGGATCGATCAAGGCCGGCATTGTCCTGGCGGACGGCAAACCGGCTTTTGCATTGACGGCCCACAACGTCACGCTTGGCGGCACCAGTCATGAACTATTGGACCTGTCCTCTCCCGATACCGCGCTGGACGCCGCCGAGAGTCTGGTCGACGGCGCTCTGGTGTCGGCACTGGCCAGTCTCGGTCGCCCCGGCGAAATCTGTTCTCAACTGCTGGGTCTTGATCCGCCCACTGGCATTTCCGGTCCTTCCGCAGTTGAGCTTTTAACCGACCCACTGGGTAAGACCGCTGCCTACTGGAATTCACTGGCTGCCTCGCCTGCGGCCATGGCGGTCGTTTTGACGTCAACACAGGAGCTAATCACCGGTAACTCGACCAGTGTTTCCGGGGCTGGCACGGTAGCTGATCCCTGGGTCATTGATCTGGACCCTGTGGCGCTCGAGGTTTCGATCGACGGTGACTGGGTTAATTTTGATCTGGAAGCTCGCATCGAGAACACGGTTTTAGACGACAAGCGATCAGACGTTTTTGTCAGCGCAAGGCTATTGCGACTGAATTTCTCCTCCCTGGCTGCGGAGTTCCTCAGCCGAATCGACGCAGGCACCCGGCTTCGGGAAGGCGATGACTCTGACATCCGGCTGGATATGGGCCCGGTTGATGTCTCAGCCCGGTCGATCGGTGCGTCAGTGGGGTGGGGCGCCTCAACGGGCTTTGCCGTTCGTGTGGACGCTCCAGCCCTGATGGTCGAGGTTGAAGCGGTTGATGGATCCGACAGTTCAACCATTGAAGCCGCGCTGCCTCTGCCGGAGTTCCACAGCGATGGCACGGTTAGCTTCAGCCCGGATTGGGAGGCCATTGAAAACGCTGTTGCCGCGTTGCTTCGGCGACTGGGCTCGCCGATCATCACTGCCCTTACCGACCTGATCGGCTGGAATGGCGACGGCGCTCGCCTATCCATTGAGGCGTTATTGAACAATCCGGAATCCGCTCTGAAATCCTGGATGGGCGATCTGGTTTTGAATTGCAGCAATGTTCGTGTGGCAATGGCCCCGATGTCCTACCTGTTCAGCGGTTTCCGGCAATGGGCACCGTTGGGTAACGGCAACGAACGCACGCCTTATCGAGCCGCCATTGCCGCAGAACCCCGGGCGCCAGGGGTGGCGGTCTGGCTGGACCCAGGCTGCGATATCCACCGTGGCCGCTATCAACCTCCGGCTGGCAATTTCGATTCCAGCGACCCGACGGAGTTAGCCTCCATTGCCGAAGCGATTCGGGCGGCAGGTACCGAGCTTCCGGACCTCGCCGATCTGATGACGGGCCGGGGCCGGCTGGACGAGGGGTTTCAGGCATTAATCGATCGCTTCACCGGCACAGATGGTCTGATTGGACGCCCAGCTTCGTTACCAACCGGCGTTAATGGCGTAGACATTGGCGGCTTGAGCTATCGCGAACTGGTCGCGTTCGGTGCCATAAACCTGTTGCCGCAGGAAGCCTTCGGCAGCGCACCGGATGCGGTGGTTTACGTTGGCTGTGAGGACCTCTGGAGCACCTGTTTCGGCAGCGACAGTCTGGACGCCCGGGAAGACCTCAGCGAGCTCGGCGTTCCGGCGTCCATCAACGGGCACTGGTCCGTCTGCTTGCCCGATCCGGCGGCGGCCGCCGCAGCCAGGCCGGATCGTGGTGCCATAGACGAACAATGCCACCGCCTGATCGATGTATTGCAAGATCGGGCCACGCCCATGACTGTCGTTGCCTTCGGTTCCGCCGGGGCAGCAGCCATCAAAGCGGCGAACACGATCACCGCGATCGATCGGGTGGTAACGGTGGGCTCGCCCTGGGCGCCGGTTTCCTTGAATGGTTTGTTATCGGGCTTGAGCGGGGACGCGCTGCGGCTGCTCTTGCAGCTTCAACGGCCAGAGCCCGAAACGATCAACGAGGAGGAAATTGCGGGAGAGTCCAATGCGCTCCTGCAGTTTGGCTATATTCTCGAGCGGGCGTCCCAGGCAGCCGGGTTAACACCCGACAGCCTCGATGATTTTCTGCGAGCGGATGAACAAACACGCCGGTCCGGCCTTCAGGTGGACGCGGTATTTGGCGCCCTTGACGCTGAAGCCCTGGAAGCCGGTCTTGCGGTAACCGTTGCTGATGCCATTGCCGACCGTCATGCAAGCTATGAGCCCCCGGCAACGCCACCGACCAAACTGCATGCGGGCGTTGATCTGCCGGTCATCGATGCCAACATCGGCGGCGTTTTTGTCGGGGCAGGGGTCATCCTCGAACTGGCTACCTGTGATCGCGGGCCCAGTGGGGATGGCTTTGAGGTTCAAACAGACAGGCAGGTGATTCTGGATCTGCACTTCGGTGTTCAGGACGGCTGGCTTGTTGGCGGCCCGGGCGCCAGCCAGAACGACATTGAAGTGCGCTGGGTGTCTGCCCGGTTGTATCTGCCCCTGGCAGGCAGCGCGCGGGTTTCCGGTGCTCGGATCGTTCTGCACGAGGCCAACTGCTTCGGGGTGCGTCGGGATCAGTGGGTTATTGAAAACGGGGCGGGCGTCGCCTCGCCAAGCCTGCCCACGCCTGACGTTCACCTCATTCTCGCCGACGTCGTTGCTCGATTGGCTGCGGCATCGCCGGATCTCAGCCAGCTGCTTGCCGATATCGGGCTGGTTGCAGGAGGTGGGTACGATCCAGAGGGCTTTGATCAGCTCATTGTAGATGCCAGAGCGGCGATCAATGCGGCGGTAAATGCCTCTCCGGCCAGTCTTGCCGGCTCAGTCAGGGCGCTTGGCGGATTTGGTGGTGCAGGGTCTGAGATTGCCTGGACCCTGGACGCGGCAACCATTGCCGTCGATCTGAATACCCGTGCGCTTGGAATGGACGTAGCCCACGTGGCAGCGGACCTGATTCCACTCAGCGTTTCGCTATTCGCGTCGGCATCCTCGGCTTCCATATCGGGTGCAATCGGTGCAATCGAACCAGGCGTCGGTGGACTAAGGCTTGAGGCAAGTGCAGCGACGGGCGGCGTATCACCCGCCCTCAACGTTGATTGGCAAACACCGGGTTCGCTGTCAGCCACGTCGATCAATCTTCTGTCATCTCTCAGCTCCTCCGAGCAAGCAGCCCTGGCAAAACTGGGAGCGGCGTTTATACCGTCGACTCTTCTGGCGGGATTGGTTGATCACCTCCGTGAAACGGCTTCTGACGATGCCAGGGTCACCATCGAGGTGATCATGGAGGGCCTGGGGTTGCTGGCGCCGGTTTCTGAATTGCCCTCCCGTCGGGTGTTGTTGCCCTGGGCACTGTTCATGGACCCGGCAGGCTGGCTGAAGAAGGGCGCGGCACCCTGGAGAGCCGATCCGTTTGGACAGGCGATTCAGACGTTTGATGCGGTCGGCCAGTTGCTGATACCGGGCTTCACGGGGAGCGGGTTCGATTTCAGTAACGAGGTTTCCGTGGCTTATGGCGTGGCCTCAGGCCGGCTGAATCTGGCCGTCACCATCGAGACCAGTCATTCTTTGGGCCCGACGCCGGTCATCATCAGCCTGGGCGGCGGCCTGTCTATTGCTACCAACGGCTCGGTTGAACCCCTCGTTGCCAGTTCGGCGACCTTCGACGGAAAGGGGATCGCTATCTCCCTCTCGCCAGATGTTCGCATTGACCTCCTGCGAGCTGCGCCTGCAGCGCCCATGAAGATTTATCCCTCGGGACCGGGCCTGGGATCGCTTCTGGCGACCGGGGCAGGGATGGCCATTCCGGTCGCGCTCAACGCGTTGATTGCCGAGCGAACGAATCCGACGCCGTCACTACAAAAAGATGTGGCTATCGCGGTGTTTGAATTGGGTAGCGCACTGGATCTTCTGGAATCCAGCCAGTTTGCCGACGCCAGAATTCAGACGTTCGCTGTCGACCCCGCCGCGGCACTGATATCCCGCTTGCCCAATCTTGTTGTTACCGCGATATCCCGGCTGGCCAGTGCTCTCGATCCCGCGGGAACCGTTGTTGCAACCTCGACGCCGGCGACCGGAATCTGTCGATTGTCCCTGGGCAGCACGGACCCCGTGGAGATCACTCTGGATGCCAGTCCCGCAGGGCCGGCCATTGAAGTGGCTGCGGCGTTGTCGATTGCGGATGTCGGCACGGTTGGATTTGACCGGGTGCGACTCAGCGCGAACGGCGTTGCCGTTGCTGTCTCCTACGTGGCAGATGGGTTCGACGTTGGCAACGGTCTGATTCTTCGTCCCATAGCGAAAATTGAGGCCGGCGTGTCTGGCAGTGGCTTCACACGAATGGCCGGCGTTGGTCTTGTCACTGATGGCATGGGAGACGAGTCTGTTCAATTTCGTTGGGCGTTGAACGAGACGCCGCCACGGGTGGTTGTGGTCGAAGAGACACTTTCCGGTGAAACGGAAGACAACGAGCCCGCAGCGGTGGCGCTGGCACTGTTGTCCCAGGCTGTTTCCATGGCAGCGGGTGTAACGCTGGAAGCGCTTGGTTCCCTGGGCACGGATGCGGTCGATGCGTTGCAGGATGTTCTGTTCACCGGCGGCACCCCAACTCTGGACCCAACGCTGTTTGACGACATCGCCGATCCCGAGGCGTTGTTGAAACGCCTGTTCCAGCTCGGCTTCAACCTGGCCGACCACAATCTCAAAATCACAATCGATGGCAAAGTGGATGTCGGCTTCACCCGCAACGGCGATCTGGCCGGAATCTTCGTGTCTTTGCCGCCGGGCGAGCGAATCTCACTCGGGGGCAGCGACCCGTCGGTTGATCTTGAGGTGGTCGCCAACTGGGTGACATCGCCAGGGATTGCCCCGGGACTCTCGATTTTGCTCGTTGAAAAGGTGGGCAACGATTTTCAGCTGAACGCCGGTTTCTCCATCGCCGGTCTGGGCGTTCGCGTTGGCAAAAACGCAGGGCCTTTGTTGAATCTGGGCATCATGAGTATCGACGCCATCGGCGTTCATTTGTACGGCGAGGCTGTGCCAGCAGGATTGGGTGGCGGTGTTCAGGTTCAGCTGGACGGACTGGCCATCGTGCCCTCGGCAGCCGGCGGGGACAATGCCGTTGCCAATAACATTATGAGCGATGCCGGAAACGACGCTTCGCCCTCGGCCCGTCCTGCTTTCAGCCCGGCATTGGCGATCCAGAAGAATCCGGGCGGCGATCTAGGCATCTCATTGCGGGCAGGGGATCCACCCGGCCCCTGGTGGCTGGCTATCCAGAGGCAACTGGGCCCGCTCTACCTGGAGCAATTCGGTTTCGACGTCACAGAAGTTGATGGTTCCGTGACGGGGATCTCGCTGCTGTTCGATGCGCGCGTCTCGCTGTTCGGGCTGACGGCATCGGTTGAAGAACTCGGCCTGCATTGGCTCGGTGGTGATGTGTTCGAATTGAATAACTGGGCGGTCGATTTGAAAGGGCTGGGTGTTTCCGGGGACTTCAGTGGTTTGTCCATCGCTGGTGGTCTCCTGAAAACAGACCTGGAGGGACAGATCGGCTACGTCGGAATGTTGATGGGTCGCTTCGGTGTCTATGGGCTCTCTTTGTTCGGGGGATACAGCGACGACAACGGACTGCCTTCGTTCTTTGTTTTCGGCGCGATTCAAGGCCCCATTGGTGGTCCACCAGCCTTCTTCCTGACCGGCATTGGGGGTGGCTTGGGCATCAAGCGAGGCCTTCGCGTTCCGGATGACCTGTCAAAGTTTGGTGAATATCCCTTTATCAAGGCGCTGGATCCCGCAGCCAGCGTTTCCTCCGATCCGTTGGAGGAGTTGCGAAAGCTTGCCGCGTACTTCCCGCCGGAGCCCGGTAACTTCTGGTTTGCTGCCGGTATCAGTTTCACCAGTTTCTCTCTGGTGGACGGTGTCGCCGTGTTGTCGGTGTCCGTTGGCAACGGGTTGGAGCTTAATCTCTTTGGTCTGGCGCGAATGGCTTTGCCTCGGCCCCAGGCCGCACTGGTATCGATTGAATTGGGTCTGCTTGCCCGGTTCTCATCCTCCGAGGGGCTGTTCCTGATTCAGGCCCAGCTCACAGATAATAGCTGGCTGTTGTATCCCGAAGTGCGACTGACCGGCGGCTTTGCGTTTGCGACCTGGTGGCTCGGGCCCAACGCTGGCCAGTTTGTTCTGACTCTGGGGGGCTATCACCCCAGCTTTCAGCGCGATGGTTACCCTGTGGTGGCTCGATTGGGGCTGCAATGGCGGGTTTCCAACGCGATTGTAATCAAAGGTGGCTCTTACTTCGCGCTCACATCGGAAGCCCTGATGGCAGGCGTGGAAGTGGAGGTCAGTGCCGATTTCGGCTTTGCCTGGGCCCGCATTGCCTTCGGCGCGAACGCCATCGTCTATTTCGATCCTTTCTACTTCATGGCCGATGCCTACGCCCGCATTTCCGCCGGTGTGAAGATAAAAACTTTCCTCGGCACCATTCGAATCAGCATCAGCCTGGGTGCGCGTATTGAGGTTGAGGGGCCAGATTTCCGGGGTAAAGCGACCATAGAAGTAGGTCCGTGCGACATCAAGGTGAAGTTTGGCAGTTCCCGCGAGATTCGCGGCATCTTCGTGGACTGGGATGAATTCGTACCCAAGTATCTGGAAGAAACCTCGCCAGGCCGGGCGCGGACGCTTTCCGGGGTAGCGGGTAAGGGCGCTTTGCCCGCCTCCACAGGGGGCGAAACCTCTGCGCCGTCCAGTGACGGTAGCTATGAACGGCCCTTCGAAGTCTTTGCGGAGTTCGAGGTGTCTGTTGTCTCAACTGGCCCGGTCACCCGGTTTGACTTCGACAACCCGGCCCTCGACAAGAGTATTACGCCAAAATTGCCGAATGGCGCTTCAGTGGCGATGGGTCTGAGCCCCATGAACGCCTCAGGTTTGAGCGGTGAGTTGGAAATTCGCCTTGAGCGCTGGGTTGGGAATGACTGGACCGATCGCACGTCGGATCTGCGCCCGCTGGTGGAGGGCATGAAGGACGAAAAAAACACCGAAGAAGGCCCCACCTATGGCCTTGAAGCGTTCCCAATCGGTGTTTGGGGGCCGCCAGAAGATGCCGATCAACCCTCTAGTCCGATTCCGAAAGGCGACGTTATTTTCGCGGGCAGCCGGTTGAAAATGGTTGCCGAGGCGGACATGAGTTCTCAAACCGGCCCCGAAATCGACTACTACCGGGTCGAAGCAGGCCGACGCCCACTGCCGTTGTCTGCCGCTGGTACGCTGCGGGCCGATAACCTGAACCGAGCCACCGCGATGGGTGTCGTTGCAGAGAGCGCGACCATTGAGGAAGCCTTTGTCGAGGCCCGGAAGTACCTGTTTGCGGCCGGTTCCGAAGCGTTGCCCGAGGGTTTGTTGGCCACGGGGCAGCGGAGCGCAAAAGCGCAAGCCATCTACCAGAACTCCCGTACCGCGCCACCCATGTTCGGCACGTTGATGGATGGCCTTGAGGCAGCGAATGCCGATAACGCTTCAACCGCAGTGATGTCCCTGGATGACGGCCTGCAGGTTATCAAACCGATGAAGCCGTTCGTGACCGGGTTCATGAGCAGTGGGGCGGGCGTGGCACTTCGGGATGCGACCACGACCGTCGCGGACAAGCGCATCAAGCGCCGTCCGGCACCCTCCACCGAATCGGTTCGCGGTCGTCTCGGCCGCAGCCTGCCCATCAAACTGAACACAACCCATGCCCCCTCGACCTTTAACGACCTGACGGTGGTGGTTCGCGGCTCTGTGCCTCGTACCAGCGTTACCGGTGCCAGCCAGACCTACCTCGGCGGCCGGGTTGGATCGGGGGCAGGGAATGCCTATGTGAAGGGCTTTGGCAGAGCAGTCGGGCCTGTTCCGCAAGCGCCTGAGAGCAAACTGCGACCGGGCGATATCGTCACCATGCGCTCCCCGGATGCCGCAATTGATGGGGAAGATGCGCGTCCCGAGCTTCGGATCACCGGGGCTGCGCGGGTGGTCATGCTGTTGGGGAACGGTGCTGTGGTTGCAGACGAGCAGGTTACGGATCGTCAGATCGCCGTTCCCAAACACGCAGCGACAATTGCCGTTCAGGCCAGTGGTGGAGGCGATGGTCGCCCCACCGGGCTGAGAATTTTGGGCTGGCACGATCAATCGAGACTTGTTCGCCTGACCGGTCGGTCAGCCCTCGGGGCCGGCTGTGTCCTGTCGCTCAACGGCACTGCCGGTAAAGCGTCGGTGGGATGGCACCTGGGCCAGGATTTGGTGCGCGGTGCGGCTGCGGTGTCCACCCGGTTCGACCAGACCGTCACCTGTGTTGGTGTGATTCTGAAAGCTGGCGAGGGACGGTCTGCCAGTGATGTGGAAATAGAGCTGCACGGTGCCCGGCATCGTCAGCAGCCGGTTCAGCCGGTGGTTGTTCAGGCAGGGGCGCGCTCGGTCCTGCTGTTTGAAATCAATGCGCTTGCCGGCCATTCCGGTATTTCCGTTCGGGCCCTTCAAGGGGGCACTCGTGAAATCGCGGGAATGATTGGGGCGAACGCGTCGGCTGAGGCGATGGCGGAATTGATCGCTGAAAAAGGATTGCCAGCAACGGTTTCACGACTGCGTGCCGTTGGCGGCAGCAACTGCGAGATCGAGTGGGTGGCTGCACAGGATGATTAACGCCGGGCAGATCCGCGCAGAGGCCGGCTAAAACGGTTAGTAAGAAAAGGAAGCAAGCGATGCCTGTTGGTGAAGGAAAGTTCAAGCTCTACGCCAAGCTGAATCCGCCTCTGGAAGCCGGACTGTGGCGAATACGGGCCAACCAGAAGTTTTCAGCGCAAACGCCAGAGGCCAGCCTCGACGCCAGCGCGCTGAAAGTGGACGAGGAAAATATCCACCTGAGGATTCGGTCGCCACGCTACATTCTGCCTCCGGACCAGATTCTGTCGACCTATCCACCGGCCAATTCCTTTGGAAGCTATGGCAGCCGCCTGCCTCAAGTGGTCATCAAAAGGCGAACTCTGCCCTGGGAGCGTCGCCTGGACGGTGCACCCGCCAAAACGCCCTGGTTGGCGCTTGTGCTGATTGCCGAAGGCGAAGCCAGGCTGGAAACCGGAGTTGATGTCGCAAATTGCGTAACGGAGGGGGTTGAACTCGAGGGATTAAAAGAAGTCGCCAAGGGCAACTGTCTGGCCGTCAGGAAATCGATCATCGACAAGGTATTCCCCACCAAAAACGACGTTGACCTGCTGGCCCATGCCCGGGAGGTGGACATCCACGATACCGAATTGATGATGGGTGATGATGACGGGTTTCTGTCGGTCGTCATCAGCAACCGCCTGCCGGTGCCCGGTAAGGACGAGGAGGGCAATGATGCCCCGGTGAAGTATCTGGCCTGCCTGGTAAATCTTGAGGGCCAGTACGATGTGTTGCTGGACCGGTCTCCGGATCCGGTGCCATCGTTTGTCACGTCGTTCATGGTCAAGACCACCGTCAACCACACTATGGCTACCTACGATGACCATCAGGTGATGGGCACCGCGCTGGCTCCAGTAAGTCCGGGCATTAATCCCGGCGACCTTGAGAATCTGACGCAGCCTGTTCCCATGGCGCCCGGCGTGAAAGGTTCACGATCCACCCAATTCAAATCCGGGGCAGCGGCGACTGCGGGAGCAACTCCCTATTCCGGGTCCGGTACCTGGGCCATCAAAAAGTCAAAGGGCACCACGTCTGCAGATGTTGCGCTCAAAATGGCCGAGCCCTTCCGGATTATTCAGACTTTTGAAGCGCTCCTTTTGGATCCCGAATACCGTTTCCCGGTTCTGCTGCACTGGAGTTTTACGACCACCGGCGATACCACTTTCCGATCGTTGATGGAAAACCTGGATTCCAGCTTGCTTGGCGATGTCGGGCAGGGCCAGAAAGCCCCGAGTGGCCGCCTGCCTCTGGAAGTCGCTGAAAGCGGACATGTCGGCCTTGGCCACCAAACTCGGGAAGGTGACAAGGTGCGGTCCTGGTACCGTGGACCGCTGGTGCCGCATCCCACCCGTAATACCGGAGCTGACCGGCTGAAACTGGCGCACAGTTCAGATCAGCTCAGAGTGGTTATACCGGATGGCCGGGAGGATCTGTCTCTGGCCACCGCCTTTGAAACCGGCCGTCTTCTCACGCTGTCGCAACCGTCGATCATCGCTTCGTTGATGCGCTGGCGACAGGGCGATTATCACGCCGCTCGACTGAAATCTTTACTCATAAAGAACAAGGCCCTCTGGGAGGAGGTGCTCGGCGTAGGCATCGACCAGATCGATCTTCGCCATTTGGGCCGGCTGGCCGGACGTTTTTTTGCCGATGCCGTGGTGAGAACCCCCGAAAAGTTTCTGGGAAACCCAATGCCGCAAGTCCGCCCGGGGCGGCCACTGGAGTTCGATGGGCAACCGACTGCTGTGTTGGCTCGGGGACTGGGGCTGGAGCCTGCTTTATTCGTTGGCGACCTCACTAAAGTCCTCGAAGGCCTGCAGGGAGTTGAAGTGCCAAAAGAAGTTCTGCTTACCCGGGAATTGGGCCGCGTCGACTTGCGTGAAACCCTGGAGGCGGATCTGGACCGGCAGCGTGTCGATCTGGTGTCCAGCACGCTCTCCAATGAACTGATCAACGAGCACCTGACCGGCCCGGCATTCCCGGTGACCGACCGACTGATCAGAGAGGACTTCAATGACAATCTCGACGTGATCCTGCGGGACCGTCCCAGAGATTTCACGGATGAGGACGAGTCATGATCAATAAAAACCAGGACATTCTCGAAAATCTGGGCCGCGAACTGGAAAGAACCGCTCGGGCTCCGCTCACTGAATTCAAGCTTGATCAAAACACCGCGATGCCTGCGGAGTTACGGAACTGGCTGGTCAGTTTGCGCCTCCTCAATGGGGTTCCCTTTGCCAACCTGGTGGCGGACTCGGAATTACTACCCCAGGAGTCGATTCGATGGTTCTACATGGATCGACGTTGGACGGATGCGCTGGTTCAGGGCGCGCTAAGCGTTGGCACCGTTAACAGTGATGACCGCATTCAACTGGATGCCCAATACGACGCCATCCGTGCGGAACTGGATACGGAAGAACGCAACGTGCGTCGTCGCAAAGGCGCTACGCGTCTCAGTGGACAGACAGGACCTATAACCGGATTTCTGCTCCGCTCTGCCGCCGTTTCTGGTTGGCCGGGCATGCACGTTCGAGCCTTCGACGTAGACCCGGAGGAGGGCGACGAAGCCCGGTTTGATGAGGATGATCCCAGACGAATCCGGCTGTTGCGGCTGGAAAGACTGGCGCCCGCCGTGTTGCTCTGCCTGTTTGATGGCATTCCCAAAGTGGTTCACCTGGAAGAGCCGCGCCAGGGCATCCAGTTCGGCTTCAAACACGAGGATAACGGCAACCAACGTTCGGCCACGCTGACCCCTCGCGACAAAGAGGACTTTAGCTACCTCGACGTGGATGACATAAACGTGCCGTTCCGCGTGGGGTCATCCGGTGTTGTGGATATTCGCCGGCTATCCGCTGCGTTGGCAGAGCATGAGGAAACCGGCGCGGGAGATGGCCTCGATAGCGCGGAGTACGCTCTGCAGCTGATTCGATTCCCCTGGCGGCAGGTGTTTGGTGAGGTCCAGGTGCCTCCGATATCCGCTATGTTCCGCGCAACCGTGGCTTATGAGCCCATGGTTAACGCCACATTCAAGCTTTGAGATGGCGGACTATGTTCAAACATCTACTGAAGAACAAGACCCTCACCAAAGCGGTGTATGACGAGCGCTGGGCCTGGCTGGTTCGCGCTGATACCGATCTGGCCGCCGTCAACACCTGGGACCCGGACCTGCGGCGGAACAAACGCATATTCGTTCCTATTGACGTTCAGGCTTATGTGGCAAGCGAATCCAATCCGGAACCGTTGGTGCCCGTAACCGGCGGACCAGGCGATCCGGTGCCTTTTGCCGAGGGGCAGGTTCCGGCAAACGGTGTTCACCTGCACTGGGCGCTTCCCGATGCCCTTCTCCGGGGTGGAGAATCAGAAGCAGGCGGCGAGCTGGAAATGACAGAGCTGCCCAATCACTGGGTCGTGGTGCGAGCGCTTTTCCCCGTCGGGATTAAACGGCCGATGATCAGAGGCTGGGTGATCGATGCGAAAACCACGAGCATTCGTCCATTGGGTTCCTTTAATGGATCGAATTTCGGCACCTCAGAACAACCCACCTATGACCCGTTGGATGGGACTGTCGGCGGATCACCGCTCTGGACCGCGTCCTACCACGCCAGCGCTTCGCGTTTCGCGTTTCATGACGCCCTGGAAGACCTGCCAGATCTTCGAGAAACGGCCAAAGACGGCTTTGAGAAAGACGCCGCCACCTACACCGTGGCGGGCTGGTATACGGACATGGACAACGACCCTCTGGCCGTGGTCAGCAAAAAAGATTTGCTGGATGTTATGGCCGATCTTGGCTGGTATCTGGACCCGGAAGCCGAGCCGCCCAGCAATGAACCGGATCTGGCGGTATTGGAACGCTTGTTATCAAAAGGGGAAATGAAGCAACCAGCTGAGGCAACGCCAACCAAGTTTGTGGCAAAAGGGCGGGTCGAATCTTTCACCTATGCCGACATGACGCCGGAAATGGGCCTGCCGGTGGATAAAGCGTCCAAGTTGTTTATTGCCCAGAAATCTCCCACCTTCATGTCACTCTTCCACGGCATGATTTCTGGCGTGCCCATCGGGGAAAGCCTGCCCGCCATTGACGAGCGCCCCTCTTCAGATGCCCTGTCGGTGGCGGCCGGGTTTGATACCGACGATCTTGTTACCGCCCTGGGTGCGGATGTCATCGGTGACAGCGTTTCCCAGAGACGCGCCGCTGAAATGCTGGCCGCGGCATTCACCAGCGATTTGATGGACCGAATGGGCACTCAAGATGGGCTTCGGGATATTGCCGAAAGAGAGCACGATGACATGTTCAGCTCTCGTCCTGGCCAACCCTTGCCTGCTGCCAAGCTCGATCATTTGCGCGTCGAGGACTCTGCCTCGGTTAACGCCACGTCGGTCGGGCGAAAAGGTCGGGCGCGGATGAGCAAGCAGAGCACCGCGGAGCTGGTGTCGCCGCTGCCTCGCTGGCGCGACAAAGTGGTGTTCAGTGAGGAGATGAAAGCGCCGAAAGCCCCCCCGTTCGAGCTTAAATCCGAGGCGGTTCAGAACGCTCTCAAAGACCGGCGCACCGTTGAACGACCCGCCCCGCGTCTTTTCATTCCCCAGCCGCCGTCGCTCGCCATAAAAGGCGCGAAGCCGAGCCTTCGCCATCATTATGACGGACTGCACGACGATAACGGCCGTTTGCGCTGCCGTTATCCCAATGAGGCAGTGAAAGGCATCAAGGGTGTGGTCAAGGCGAAGGACCTGGTGCCCACGCTGGGATCTGGTGCAATCCCTCCGGAAGTGTTGACCATTGTTCGTGAAGCTTTGGTTTTGAACCCATACTGCAGCCGCTGGCTGGCCAATGCCGCCACCGACAAAGAAGACGCTCGTCCCCAGTATCAGAGCCGCATCGAAGGAGAAATGCTCCGGCTTTACTCTGCAGATGGCCGCTATGACGGCAGTGGGGAATACACACTGTCCGGCAGTCTGTCGAATCCGCAAGCGCCAGGACAAGAAACCTGGCAGCAATTCTCCTTCCGCAATACGTCATTGAAAAGGCAGGTCGCGGCTCAGCTGGCGGTTGCTTCTTACCTTGATGGTCTGAGCCCGAGCCCACTGGGCGTTACTGCCTGGCGTCAGCCATGGGTGCCGCTTTGGCTGGAATGGCGGATCGAACTGGAAGGCTCGACTCGCCTGAGCGATTGGCAGCTCGATGAATTGGAGATGGTTCGAAGAACCGACGCCAATGATGTCCAGATGATTGAAATTATAGGACGTAGCCCTCTCCACCGGGGTTTAGGGACGGCTCTTCAGGCAGGTATCAGCCGTTGGGTTGCGGCTGAGCAGGAACGGGAAGCCACAGGCGATACTCTGACGGACTCACAGGAAAACACGCTGAATACCCTGGCGGATTTCATCAAACCACAGGATCTGGCGTCGGCCTCTTTGGACGGCGTCAGGGAACAACTCCTGGGTCTGGACTATCTGGGCGGTTTTTTCTCCGAGCCTGGTGCCGATGACCGACCGGAGGTCATTGCCGATCCCTTGACCCTGTTTGGGGGAACCATTTCCTTCAAGGCACTGCGTTTGGTGGATGCGTTTGGACGTGTCCTCGATGTGCCCACCACGGACATTCAAACCACCACACCACTGGAAATTCCAGATGACACGTCTGCCATGAAGATGCCACTACGCATACAAGGCGGCGGACGCTGGCTTTTCCGGTTGGTTGACCCTGCGTATCAGGGCGCCCCGGCCCTGGCTCCAGAAGCTTTTGTGAATCAGCTGGAGCCAACACTGGCGGTTAACCCTGTCGCTGGCTTCCTTTTGCCAGACCATATTGATGAATCTCTCGAAGCTTTCGATACTCGGGGCAATCCATTGGGCCAGATCAGTCATCATGAGCTGACCGGCGCGGTTCGCTGGGAGCCCGCTCCGGGGCGGCCCTTGCCCCCGGGCGCTGGGCCTATGGCGGATCTCCCGCCCGATGCAGCGCCCGTCGGCAATCTTGTTGTTGGTGTTATTAGAACGGACGTGCAGCATCGGAAGGGAGAGCTGCCAAACACCGAAAGCTCTCTGACCGGTTTGCTGAGGGCAATCGACACCACATTGTGGACAGTGGATACCTACAGCACTTTGGGGTCGTCGTCGATTGCCGGCCTGGTAGGTCGTCCCATCGCTGTGGTTAAAGCGACGCTGAGATTGGATGTGCCTGACGATCTCGAGGATGTGCGGGTGGATTCAGTCGACACGGCGAATACGCGGAAGGCCGCATTCGAGGCGCTTCGGGATCAGGCATTTCCAGTACGGTTGGGGGATCTCCAGCGCAGTGACGATTGTTTGCTCGGTTATTTCGTGGATGACAACTATGACCAGTTCCATCTCGTCGACAAAGCCGTCGGTGCGTTAGCCCGGGAGAGCGGCCGTCGGCGTGGGCAGTTGGGTTTACTGGGCAAGGTTCGCGTGCCCGATGTCCAGCCGCTCAGCCATCCTTATCTGATCGAAGAAGATCTTTTCTACATTCGGCCCGGCACCTGCCATACCCTGACGCTACTGATGCTGCCTGCTGGCAAGGTACATCTAACCTCCGGAGTTCTGCCAAAGAAGTCCCTGGCCCTCAATGACGCCTGGATCAATCAGGGTCTAAAACGAGTGATTCCTTCCATCCGTGTAGGTCCGGTGCTCGTTGATCCGGAAGAGATAAGGCTACCCAAGGTCAATCTTCTGGGCGAGAAACAACAATTCACACGCCGCACCGGCCCGTTAACCTGGCGAGACGACCCCATCGTTTCCGCTACACAGTCAGCATTGCTGCCGCGAACGCCCCACGAGTTCCAGGAGGGTTGGATTCGGATCATTGAGGAGGATCAGTCATGAGTGATGTGCCTGCAGATCCGACTCTCGCTCAGGAGCAGGCGCTGGAAAGGCGCCGCAAACGGAAAGCCGAGAAACGAAAAAATGCGGTCGCGAGAGACAGTTTTTTGAATTCAATATCAGGTTCACCGGACAAACAGGCGCTGGCCGACTCAATGAGAGCGTTCATGGAGCGTGAGGGTGTTGGTCCATTCGGTGAACCACCGGCCAGCCCTTCTGCACGTGCTGCCGCGGGCCCCGGTCCAGCCCCCATGGCGTTTCCTGCGAACAATGCCAATCGCTGGGTACCCATCGGGCCCTCGGTTGTTCGCCAAGGGCAGGCTGAGGGAAGGCCGAGAGTTTCCGGGCGAATTCGTGATTTGGCCATCAGCCCCGATGGCCAACGGGCCTACGCAGGTACCGCCAAAGGCGGCGTCTGGTATACCGACGACGGCGGTGCTACCTGGGAACCCGTGGGCGGCTGGGCCAACGAGCCCCGCCGGTTTGGCGGGAACACCAGCGCCCTCGCTTGTGGGTGTTTGCTGGTGAACTTCGGTGCTAGCGCCGCTGCTGATTCTGTGATGGTGGGTACCGGTGAATTTGACGCCATGCAGGGCGTTGATGGTGCGAACCCTATTCGCGGCGTTGGCATTCTTGCCGCAACAGGACCCGCAGCCGGCACGGTCAGTTCGGACCCGTGGGAAACCTCAGCGGGCATTGCCGCTTTGGAGGGAGTCTCTATTTCACGGATGGTTCGGGTTCCGGGCTCTGCAGCCGGTGCTGCCGGTGACCGGGTGATTGCCGCAACCTCGGGTGGCCTGGATCTTAACTGGAATACCCAGGGCGGGGGGCTTTATCTGGGCACGCGATCCATGGTGGGTGGTGACCTGGCGTTTACCTGGGCGGCTTTGCCGCTGCCTGTACCAGCACCGTCGCCGCCTGCAAACGCCGCAACCATGGCCCAGGTTAACCGGGCCCCCACAGACCTGTGTTATGTCGGCAATCGACTGTTCGTGTGTTTCCGCAGTTCAGGTATCGCGTTCTCGGACGATCACGGCAACACCTTCAACTGGATTACGCAGAACTTTCTCCCAGCGCCGACGGTTCCGGCCACGGGACGGTTGGATGGAAGAATGAGCATGGCGGTGAACGACGACAACAACACCCTCTATGTGCTGGGTGAAGTCAACACCAATCCCCCCGGCGGTAATCCCGTACCCCATGTCTGGCAGATCGCCAACCCCGGCGATCCTGCGCCGGTTGCTAACCCACTGAATAACGTTCCATCTGCTGCCAATCTTTGGCCAGGCCAGCGTGATTATGATCAGGCCATCGTCGTCACGACCCGTAATACCGCTTTGGCCCCTCCGCCGGTTCGGACAGACCGGGTCTATATCGGCGGGTCGCTGATTCAGGTCAATAATTGGAACGCGTCGATTTGGGCCTTCGATGTGAACGGCAATAACCTCGTGCCATCGCCGGCCGTATCGGATCAGCCCGTCGGTACGAACGCGGGAGCCACTCAGCCAGGACTGATCGGTGATGCGGTCCACCCGGACGTGCATGCTCTTAAGAAAGCCACCAATGCGGACGGATCCCGACAAATCTGGGTGGGTTGCGATGGCGGGGTATTCGTTTCCCTCCGTGACGGGCAAACCAACACGTTCAGCAGCCGAAACGTGGGTCTTGCCTCCATCGAATCCATCTTCAGCGCAAGTCACCCCACATCCAGTCATTTTTCGATGCTCGGGTGTCAGGACAATGGCCGGCAGGTCAGGGTGGGGAGCACCGTTTGGGAGATGAAAACGTCCATGCAGGGCGACGGCGGTGGTGTGACTTTTCATCCCGTTCAGTCCCATTACGTGATGGGGCAATTCGCTAACGCAGACTGGGCCTGTGACCCGGCGGGCCGATATCGAGCGCCGTGTAATCTGGTCAACAATGACCCGGAGCAAGCAAACGGGGCGAGTAATTTTTACTCAGGCATCGACACTGTGCGACGAGCCGCCGGCAACCTGGCGAGAATTGCATTGGGAACCAATCGGGTTTGGGTGACCGACAATCTGGGTACCAGCAATCCGAACACCTGGCGAGTGTTGCCCATTACCGCCGTCGGAACGTTCGTGCAGTGGCGGGATGGCCGTCCGGGCAATCGAACACCGAGTACAGCGGCCAATATGGCCTTTGGGGTGCCGCCAGCAGGTTTTGGGCCGGTGGTCACGGTGAAATGGGTTGATGAACGCAATCTGTTGGCTTTATTCAACCAGGGGGTTATCCGTTACAGCGAGGATCCGGGGAATCCGGGTCGCTGGACCTCAACAGCGGTGATTGGGCCGGGGGTTGCGGCACCCGCAGCACCGCTGGTCACGCCACAGGCAACGTTTTTTACGGATATTGCTCCGGTACCGGGAACCAGCGATTTTTATCTGGTCACCACCGGCCAAACCAACACCTGGACCCCGGCCATTCCCGCAACGCCGACATCCGCAGCCGTGGCCGCCGCCTCGCCAACCGCCGCTGCAGACTCCTGTTTCTACTACGATGATGCCGCCGGCGGTTGCCGGCTGACCGGTCTTGGTCAGGCCTTGCCGCCGATGCCACCGATTGCGGCCAGCCCGATCGATCCGGCGTACTCCGTAACGGTTGACCCGGCCAACCCCAATACCGTTTATGTCGGCACGTCTACTGCCGTATGGACCTCAACCAAAATCGCGGGTAACGCCCACGGCCCCTGGCAGCTATTCGTGAACGGGTTACCGGAAGCGGTCGTGCAGGATCTTCACATCTGGCAGGACCCCGCAGGCGCGGCCACGTCACCCCGTTTGATGAGAGCCACGTTGCAGTCCCGAGGCGTGTGGGAGGTCAATCTTGCTGCGCCTGAGCCTGCCCGAACCTATGTGCGGGTTCATCTTCGGGACGACCGCCGAATGTTTCCGACGCCCATGCAAAATCCCCGTCGTCGTCCGGGGGCCACCGCAGAGCCTTTCTTTGCAAGTCCGGATATCGTTGTGCGGCCAGAGGCCCCGGTAGGCACCACGCCATCGTTTCGAGGAACCAACATCTGGAACGGCAACTTACGCTATCAACTTTGGACGTTTCAAACCGCCTTTCGGTGGCTTTATCCCAGCGTGATTCCAAACGGTGAGTGGAGCGATCAAATGGGTGATCTTGTTGAACGCCACCGCCGCCTGAGAGGCATTGCAAACCCCGGCGCAAGACGAATAGATGCCGCCCTGTGGACGGATGTGATGGCCAACGCCCTGGACGAGAACGGCTCGCCCGGTGTTTACAGGGCACCGTGGCAAAACGCGGCCGTACCGGCGCTACCCGGTTCGGAGATTGATCTGATGGAAACGGTGGTGCCTCGGCGTGACAGGAACTCGGTCTGGCAGGTGTATCGAGAGCGCAGCACGGTGGATGTACTGTTGCATCATCGGGACACCCGCCCGGTTGCCGCCAATGGCGCTTTTTCTGTGCTGTTATGGCGATCAGGAGCGTCACAGAACACTCTGTTGGGAACAGACTGCACAAACCTTTTGCCCTATGTCCGGAGCCTGACCGGCGGAGCACCGCAGCCCACACCAGCAGGGTGGAACGTATCTCTGGCGGCTGACGGTACACCCTTGAACCGGTTGTCGGTCGACCTGGCCGCGCGTATGCCCAGAGCTGTTTCCATCAATGTGGATTTCTCTGCTGTGTCGACGGGGCATCGGGTACTGCTGCTGGCCATTGTCGGTTCAACCAATGACGTGTTTTCGGCGGTGCCGACGGGTCCAGTCACCTCGGTCGAGAATCTGGTGCGCAACTGGCCTCACGCTGCAGCACGGGTCGTTAGTGTCTGGCCGCGGCCTGGCAATCAACTTTTCCCCTAAGCAAGGGTGCCCTTATGGAAATCGACACGATCTCGATCATCATTCTGACGCTGGCGATCCCGGCCTCGTTTGTTCTTTCCGCTTCGGCTGGTCTTGGCGGTTCTCTCATTCTGGTGCCCGCCATGATGATGGCGATCGGCACCAAAGAGGGAATTGCCGTGGCCGCTTTGCTGTTAGCCTGCAACAACGTTGCGAAGGTGGCGGTGTATCGAAAAAACCTGCCATGGCGAGCGTCGGGCTCTGTCATTGTCGCCGTTTTTCTGGGCAGTGCACTGGGAGCGACCTTAATGCTCCAACTGCCTGAACTGTGGGTTCGATATGCCGTTGCGCTGATGATTCTTGCGACCCTGTTGTGGGAATTCTCATCACATCACCGGGCGAAAAAAGCCTGGGGCGTTGGCCTTGCGTTTTTCTCTGGCGGCACCTCGGGTATTTCGGGCACGTCGGGGCCCCTGAAAGGTGTCGCCCTGCGCAGCCTTCAGCTCGAACGCTTCTACCTTGTAGGTGCCGCCTCGCTGGTGTCCCTGGTCGGCGATATGACCAAAGCCTTCGTTTTCAGTCAGGCCGGTTTGCTTCAAACCGAGCATCTGATGCTGGCAGGTATTCTGATCCCGGTTATGGCGGGTTGTACTTTTCTGGGCAAGACCATAAACAGAGAGCTGGGAGAGCGCTGGTATAGCGTCCTGTTCTGGTCCGTAATGGGTGGATATATTGTGCGACTGGTGGCGTGAATGACAGAGCCCAAAGAAAAGAAAGGTGTGGGAAAACGTCATTCTTTGACTGACCAGGCACCTGAAAAACGACCAGCGAAGGAGACAGCCGAACAGGAGGCCTCGGACCAAACGCCCGGGAAACCAGATTTCGATCAGAAAGATCAAAACATTTCTCCGTACCGAAAGGCGCCGGGGCCCGGCAGAACCTCTCGCCCGGCATCGGAAAGCCAGCCAGAGCCGGAAGCTGGAGGCGAATCGGAAGAGGAAACACCTGCACCACCCGAGGCCATAATTGACGAGGTTACAAAAAGTCGGAAAGGCAAAAAACGATGACGACCATCGTCGACACGAAGCGGTTGAGCCAGACGGACATCGGAGGGCAGGCAGGTACCATTCTGGAACCGGCTTTAGCGTGCTCCGGCAAACGCATTATCGTGACAGGCAACTGGTTTTGTTCCCGGTCTACCGATGGCGGCGACAACTGGGCGTTTGTTGACCCCTATACCGAATTGCCTCCTGCGGGTGCTGGATTTTGCTGTGACCAACTCATTCACTACTGCTCTTCAAGACGGCTGTGGATCTGGCTGCTGCAGTTTTCCAAGACCACCAGCGGCAATCTGATTCGCGTCGCAGTCAGTTCATCCGGCAAGCCAGGCACATGGACCTGGTGGGACACGACTCCGACTGACATCGACGACCAGTGGGCGGGAACCTGGCTAGACTACCCAGACTTGGCCGAATCAGAACACCACCTCTTGCTGTCATTCAACGTGTTCAGCACAACCACCGACCGATGGCAGAGAGCGGTGGTGCTGCGTCTGTCATTGGATCAGTTGAAAGCGTGCAAAGAGCTGTCTCAGGAAGCTTGGTCGACGGATGAATTCGGGTCACTCCGTTTTTGTCGCGGCATGGGAAGCACGGCGATCTTCGCCAGCCTGAGCTACCTTCAGCCATCTCTTGAGGTGTTTCGCTGGCTAGACGGTGAGGACGATGTTTCGCGAGTTTCCGTTACGGTCAGACAGTGGGGCGACGGCCCGTACGCAAAATCCGACGATGCGACGAGCCAATGGATGAACCGAATGGATGATCGCGTTCTTGGCGCATGGGAGGCAGGCGGTATTCTGGGTTTCGTCTGGGCAGCTTCGGCGGACAGTCAGCATCCGTTTCCCTTCGTGCGCGTGGTGAGAATTCAGAAGAGCACGAACGAGCTGATTGATGAGCCGGATTTATGGAATTCGGACCGGGCCTGGGCCTATCCGTCAGTTTGCCCGAACCAACGGGGCGATGTGGGCATAGTCGCGGTGTGTGGTGGCGGTGGCCGCCATCCGACGCTGGGAGTCGGATGGTTGGATGAGACCGATTCAAGTGCTCTGCCAAACTGGCAGATGGCTCTGGGCGCTGCCTCATCCCACCAGCCCGACGCTCGGGCATGGGGAGACTACCTCGATATCCAATCAGACCCGCGCCGCAAAACCTATTGGATGGCGTCTGCCTTTACACTTCAGGGAGGTGGGGGAAGGGCGAACATTGTTCCGCAGGTTTTGACGTTCAAGCCCTAGAAAATCGTAAATTGCAGCAATGGAAGCTCAAATCATTATAAACAGGCCAACTAAAAACGACGTTGTTCGGTGCATACCCGACAGGCTGCTGGCGGCAATCCTGCCGGGTATGCTTCAATGACTGTTAAATAGTCAGGCCAGCCAACAAGGCTGTCTTCTGCTCCTCGGCGCCTGGTCAACAACAATGAGCACAGACGATAAGATGGTCAAACGCCGGCGCTCCGCTCTTCGTGGCCGGCAGCTGGAGCCGGCTGTAATGTCGGAGCTGCGGGACCTGATCGGTGACGAACGTACCGATTCGTCATTGCGCCACCGGGATCGTCTGATCGAGCACCTGCATGTTGTTCAGGATGCCTACGGTTACCTCTCCATGCCTCACCTCCGGGCCCTGGCGTCTTTCATGAACCTGCCTATGGCCGCCATTTATGAAACGGCCACCTTTTACGCCCATTTCGACGTTGTTCACGATGAACAAACGCCACCACCGGCAATAACCCTACGGGTATGTGATTCGCTTTCGTGCCAACTGGCCGGAGCCGAGGCGCTGCACCAGGCGCTCTCTGACGGGGCCGATCCCGCCCATGTGCGTGTGCGGCGTGCACCTTGCATGGGGCGCTGCGACACGGCGCCAGTGGTTGCAGTCGGCCATCATCACGTTTGCCATGCCAATGCCCAGACCGTGGGAGCGGCGGTAGAACAGGGCCAGATTCACCCCGAAGAAATCCAGTGGAAACGTCTGGCGGATTATCGTTCCACCGGCGGTTATGGACTGTTGACCGATTGCCATGAAGGCCGGGTGAGCGTCGAATCGCTGGCCAAGGAACTCGAGCACGCCGGCCTGCGGGGTCTCGGCGGTGCCGGATTCCCCACCTATCGCAAATGGCAGGCTGTGCGCGCTGAGCCAGGGCCACGATATGCAGTGATCAACGCCGACGAAGGAGAGCCGGGCACCTTCAAGGACCGTTACTACCTTGAGCGAGAACCCCATGTTTTCCTGGAGGGTGCGCTAATCAGTGCCTGGGCTGCCGAGGCAAAAGCCCTCTACATCTACCTCCGGGATGAATACCCCGGCCTGCACCGTGTTCTGAAAGAGGCCATGGCCGAGCTGGAAGCGGCCGACATCGTCGAGCCAGGCTTTATCATCCTGCGCCGCGGCGCTGGAGCCTATATTTGCGGTGAGGAATCTGCCCTGATCGAATCCCTGGAAGGCAAACCGGGCAAGCCACGCCACCGCCCGCCGTTCGTTGCCCAGAAAGGGCTGTTTGGCCAGCCCACGCTGGTTAACAACGTCGAGACGGTTTACTGGATCCCGCGCATTCACGCCCAGGGTGCCGAATGGTTCGCCAGCCAGGGACGCCATGGTCGTAAGGGGCTTCGCAGCTTTTCAGTGTCCGGACGGGTCGCACGGCCCGGTGTGCATGTTGCGCCAGCGGGCATCACCCTCAATGAATTAATCGAGGAATATTGCGGCGGCATGGCCGAAGGGTATCGTCTCCTCGCTTATCTGCCCGGCGGGGCCTCCGGTGGGATACTGCCGGCCAGGAAAGCCGATATTCCCCTGGATTTCGATACCCTGCAGGAGCACGGCTGTTTTATCGGCTCCGCCGCCGTGATCGTTCTTTCCGATCAGGACGATTTGCAAGCCGCGGCCGCCAACCTTTTGGGCTTCTTCGCGGATGAGTCCTGCGGGCAGTGCACCCCCTGCCGTGTAGGTACCGAGAAAATGCTGACGTTGCTGGAGCGGGATGCCTGGGATGAGGAAACGCTCCAGCAGCTGGCCGGCGTGATGGCGGATGCCTCCATCTGTGGTCTCGGCCAGGCCGCTCCCAATCCGGTGCTGAGCCTGCTGCGAGACTTCCGCAGCGAACTTGCCAGCCAAAACCTGATCGCCAAAGGGTAGGGAGGCAGCCATGAGCCATTCCAGCAAAAGCATGAACGATGCGACCACCAGCTTTACCCTGACACTGGACGATGTCGAAGTTCAGGCCCACCCCGGCGAAACCCTGTGGCAGGTCGCCAAACGCGCCGGCGAGACCATCCCACACCTTTGCTTCAAAGACGCCCCAGGTTACCGCTCGGATGGCAATTGCCGGGCCTGCATGGTGGAAGTGGAGGGCGAACGGGTGCTCGCAGCAAGCTGCATTCGCGAGGCGGCGCCCGGCATGGTGGTTCGCAGCGCTGGCTCTTCACGTGTTCAGGCAGCCCGCAAAGGCGTTCTCGAATTGCTTCTGGCCGATCAGCCCGAGCGCGCAGACAGCCCGGATCGCTCCAGCCATCTGTGGCAAACGGCGGATCAACTGGCCATTGATGCCAGTGCCGTGCGCCAACGCATCCCGGCTCATTCAGAACGCAATGAGCCTACGGTGCACCATGTCGAGCTACGGTCTGACTCGTTGGCCCACGCCCGGGGCCACGACGCCACCCATTCGGCCATGAACGTCAATCTGGACGCCTGCATCACCTGCGGCTTGTGCGAGCGCGCTTGCCGGGAAGTGCAGGGCAATGACGTTATCGGTCTCGCACACCGGGGCGCCGCGTCCAAGGTCATCTTCGACTTTGACGACCCCATGGGCGACAGCACCTGCGTGGCCTGCGGCGAATGCGTGCAGGCCTGCCCGACCGGGGCACTGATGCCAGCCACCCTGATCGATGCCGAAGGCCGTGGCGACTCCGCCACAGCTGATCGCACCGTGGACTCCGTTTGCCCATACTGCGGCGTAGGCTGCCAGCTCACCTATCACGTCAAGGACGAGCCAGCCCAAAACGGGGCAGGGGAACAGCAGGGGCGCATCCTGTTTGTTGAAGGCAGAGACGGCCCCTCCAACCAGGGACGGCTGTGTGTAAAAGGCCGCTTTGGCTTCGATTATCCCTCGCACCCGGCACGGCTCACCCGGCCGCTGATCCGCAAGGAGGGCGTGGCCAAAGGCATCGACCCCGACTTTGATCCGGCCAATCCCTTAACGCATTTTCGCGAGGCAAGCTGGGAAGAGGCACTGGAACTTGCGGCCACCGGGCTGACAGAACTCAAAAGCCAACGCGGTCCGAGTGCGCTCGCCGGCTTTGGCAGCGCCAAGTGCTCCAACGAAGAAGCCTGGCTGTTCCAGAAACTGGTGCGCACCGGTTTCGGCTCCAACCACGTGGATCACTGCACGCGGCTCTGCCACGCCAGCTCCGTGGCGGCGCTGATGGAATGCCTGGGTTCCGGCGCCGTTACCGCCTCCTTCATGCAGGCGCTTCAGTCGGATGTGGTCATCCTCACCGGCTGCAACCCGGCCGTGAACCACCCGGTCGCCGCCACCTACTTCAAACAGGCTGCTCGAAACGGCACCAAACTGATCATTATCGACCCCCGGGGCCAGGCGCTGGATGCCTATGCCTGGCGCAGCCTGCGTTTTTCGCCAGGTGGCGACGTGTCGCTCTTCAACGCCATGCTCAATGTGATCATCAGCGAAGGGCTCTACGATCAGGCCTACATTGATGCCCACACCGAAGGCTTCGGAGCACTGGCAGCCAGTGTCGCGGAGATGACGCCAGAGGCAATGAGCCCAATCTGCGGCGTTGAACCAGACACCATTCGTGAAGTGGCCCGCGCCTACGCCGGCGCCGAAAGGGCTATGATCTTCTGGGGCATGGGCATTTCCCAGCACGTACACGGCACCGACAACGCCCGCTGCCTGATCTCGATGGCTCTGACCTGCGGCCACACGGGCCGGCCAGGCACCGGACTGCATCCGTTGCGTGGCCAGAACAACGTTCAGGGCGCCTCCGACGCCGGCCTGATTCCCATGGTATTGCCCGACTATCAACCGGTGGGTGACACCCAGCTGCGCGCCGCCTTTGAAGAACTCTGGAACACCGAGCTGGACCCAGAGCCTGGGCTCACCGTTGTGGAGATCATGGACGCCATCACGGCGGGCACCATCAAGGGCATGTACATCCTCGGTGAAAACCCCGCCATGTCCGACCCGGACCTGACCCACGCCCGGGCCGCACTGGGCGCGCTGGAACATCTGGTAGTGCAAGACCTGTTCGTCACCGAGACCGCCCAGTTTGCCGACGTCATCCTGCCTGCCGCCGCCTGGTCGGAAAAGTCCGGCACTGTCACCAACACCAACCGCCAGGTGCAAATGGGCCGCCCCGCACTGACGCCTCCGGGGCAGGCAAAGCCTGACTGGTGGGTCATCCAGGAAATCGCCCGGCGTTTCGGACTGGCGTGGGACTACGCTGGCCCTGAGCAAGTGTTCGCCGAGATGAAACAGGGCATGCATTCACTGGATCATATCTCCTGGTCCCGCCTGGAGCGGGAGGGTTCCGTAACCTACCCATGCCCGGCCGACGACGCGCCAGGGCACGATGTGGTCTTCTCCGATGCCTTCCCCCGCGCCGGGGGCAGGGCCAAGCTATCGCCAACCCGGCCGCTGCCGCCAGACGAGCCGGTGGACGAGGCCTATCCCATCGTTCTAACCACCGGGCGGTTGCTTGAACACTGGCACACCGGCGCCATGACCCGTCGCAGCCGGGTACTGGATGAGCGCGAGCCCGAAGCGGCTGCCTATCTGGCACCGGCGGAGCTGGCTCGACTGGGCATTGCACCGGGCGAGGCCATCCAGGTTGCTACCCGGCGTGGCAGCATCACCCTCACAGCGAGGGCCGACCAGGCCATGCCCGAGGGCATGGTGTTCATACCCTTCGCCTTTGTGGAGGCGGCGGCCAACCTGCTCACCAACCCGGCGCTGGACCCGTTTGGGAAGATTCCGGAGTTCAAGTATGCGGCGTGCAGTCTGAGCCCGGCGTAATGGAATCTGTTGGTGAGGGCTTGCAATTAATCTGGATCTAAGCAACGCTTGTCCCGTGTCCAAAAACTAGGGACATCCAGCCTATGGATGGAATCAAGAGTCAAGATCTCGGCCTGTTGCTTAAGTTGGTTTCGCTGCGAAAGCAAGAAGCGACAGAAGGCGTTGTAGACACATCAGCCTACACAGTGCGAAATCTCGAGTTGGAAACAGGCATCGGGAAATCCCAGGTCAGCAACTCACTGCGCCGCTGTTTTGAGGTTGGCCTTGCTAAAAAGGATCGCAATTCCGGCGTGCCTCGTGTCAACACAAAAAGCCTGTTTGAATTCATCGTCTACGGTGCCAAGTACGTGTTTCCTGCCAAACCCGGTCAGTTAGTGCGGGGTATTGGTACTGCATTCGCCGCACCCGTGCTGGAAAATCGAGTGTTCAGCGCAGGCGAGCTTTTACCAGTATGGCCAGATGCGCGAGGCAAAAACAAAGGCTTGGAGATTCCCCCTTTATTTAAAACTCTAGGCCACGCGGTTCGCCGGGACCCGGAGCTTTACGCATTACTGGCTCTGGTAGACGCAATACGCATAGGCAGCCCGCGTGAGGCAAATCTGGCAAAAGACCTGTTGAAAAAACACATGGAAGTGAGTGAATGAGCATACCGACGTTACAAAAGTGGATGGTCGGCAAAGTTGCTGAGGCGCTTGGCCCCGACCTGCGAGAGCAGGTGGCCTTCGTAGGAGGTTGCACCACCAGCTTCTTATTAACCGATGAGTTCGTACTTGAGAAAGTTCGCCACACCGAGGATGTGGATCTGATCGTCCATGTAATGGGCTATCCGGGATTTCATACTTTGCAGCAGGTATTGAGAGCAAAAGGCTTTAAAGACATGCCGCCAGACCCGGAAGAAATCGCCCCCGTGTGTGCTATGAAGCTGGGCGATTTACGAGTGGATTTTATGCCGGACGATCCACAGGTCCTGGGGTTCAGCAACCGTTGGTATGGCAATGCGCTGAAGACTGCCATGCCTTACGAATTGTCTGACGATCTCTCCGTCAGACTGGTAAATCCGCCGTATTTTCTGGCGACAAAGTTGGAGGCATACAAGGGCCGAGGTAAGGGCGACCCGCTCTCGAGCCACGACATCGAAGACTTGCTCACCTTGATTGATGGCCGTGAGTCATTGATCGATGAGGTCAAAACTGCGCCCGAAGAATTACGAGGTTACCTGGCAGAGGAATTCAGCCAATTATTGCAAGACACCAACTTTGAGTACGCCGTTAACAGCCAGACGGGTGGTAATGCAGAGCGAGAGCAAATTTTGTTTGAACGGATTGAAACTCTCACCCATTTTGGGCATTGATGCGAAGCGATAGTGTTTTCCGAAGTTCAAGTATGCGACGTGCAGGTTGAGCTCCGTTTAGCGTCCGAAGCAAGCCATCTCTTACAGAACGACCTCCAGTGTCGCATCACGCCTGTAATGTATCCGTGTGTAGTCTAGAATAGCGCCAAAATTCCCAGATCTTTCAGGACCCTAAAATGCCAAAGTTTTTGCACACGGCAGACTGGCAGATGGGCCGGGCCTTTACCCGTTTTGAAACCGAAGACGGTGCAGCCCTGGTTGAGGCCCGCTTTGAGGCCATTGAAACGCTTGCTCAACTGGCCAATGAACATCAGTGCGATGCGGTATTGGTGGCCGGTGACGTCTTCGATGCGCAAACGGTGTCCGACCGCACTATCAGGAGGGTGTTCAACGCCACAAAGGCGTTTGCCGGCCCCTGGGTCATGTTGCCTGGCAACCACGATGCCGCCCTCGCGGAGAGCGTCTGGACACGAGCCCAGCGCCTGGGTGCGGTGCCCGAGAACGTACACCTTGCACTTCAGCCCGGCGTCATCGATCTGGAACCTCAGAAACTCAGCATACTCTGCGCACCCTTGACCCAGCGCAATACCTACGGCGATCTGACCGACCCCTTCAGCGGCTACGAGTCGCCGGAAGGCTTCCCCAGGATCGGCCTTGCCCACGGCAGTGTCCAGGGCCTGCTGTCTGAGGAGATTGATTCCACCAACCCCATCGCGCCAGACCGTGCCGAATCCAGCCGGCTCGATTACCTCGCGCTGGGTGACTGGCATGGCACCAAGCAGATCAATGACCGCACCTGGTACAGCGGCACCCCCGAGCCGGAACGGTTCCGTAACAACGAAGCAGGCAATGCCCTGATTGTTGAGGTTGCCGAACCCGGCGCAACACCCAAGGTCACCCAATTACCAACGGGGCGGTATCAATGGCACCAGTGGCGGGAAACCCTGGCGGTCCAGTCCGATCTTGAGCAACTGCTGGAGCGGCTGGATGCCTTGCCCGAATCCGCCGTGGTCGACCTGCGACTCGAAGGCTCGGTCACCCTGGCCGGCGAGGAAACACTGTTGAAGGCTCTCTCGGTCGCGGAAGCCAAATTCCGCAGCCTCCGTTGCGAGCGCAGCGGCTTACAGCTTGCCCCCACCGATGAAGACATTGCCGCCCTCAAAGCCGATGGGTATGTAGGCGAAGTGATTGAGAGCCTGCGGCAACGTCAAGGGCAAGGAGAAGATCAAGGGCAGGAAGGCGCACAGGATGATGCCGCCCGGGATGCGCTGGCCATTCTGGCCGGATTGCTCAGAGAGCGGGAACAGGAGGCCAGCCAATGAAACTGGAGCGAATGCGCATTGAGCAGCTACGTCAGTTCCGCAAACCCTTTGTGCTGGACAACCTGCAACCCGGCCTCAACCTGATTCACGGCCCCAATGAGTCCGGCAAAAGCACCCTGGTGCGATCAATCCGGGCGGCCTTTTTCGAGCGCTATCGCTCAACCGCCGTTGACGACCTTCGCCCCTGGGGCGATTCCGCCGCGGCGCCCACCATCGAACTGGATTTCGAGCACGACAACCGGAACTGGCATCTCACCAAGAGCTTCCTGCAGCGCAAACGCTGCGACCTGACCGTCGGCACCGAGAGCTACAGCGAAGACGACGCGGAAGAAAAACTCGCCGAGTTACTGGGCTACCAGTACCCGAAACGCGGCGCCAGCAAAGCCGAACACTGGGGCATACCCGGACTGCTGTGGGTGGAGCAGGGCACCGGGCAGGACATCGAACAGGCCATAGAGCATGCCGGTGATCATCTGAAGTCCGCCCTGAATTCCATGGTGGGAGAGGTGGCCAGCTCCGGGGGCGACGACCTGATCGAGACGGTTCGCAGCCAACGGGACACCCTGCTGACCGGAACCGGCAAGCCCCGTGGCGACTATCTGCAACTGGAAAAAGACCGTGCCCTGTATGAGCGTGACATCGAAGAGCTGAAGGAACGGGTACAACAATATCAGGAACAGGTCGACCGACTCGGCAAGCTCACCCGGGACTACGATCAGGCAGAGGCCGAGCGCCCCTGGGAAGACGCCCAGCGACAGCTGGAGGAAGCCCGCACGCGCTATCAGCAGGTAGAGCGCCTGGAACAACAGCAAGCTCAGGAAAAAGCCACGCTTTCCCAGCTGCAGCAGAACCACCGATTGTCGCAGCAGAACAAAGAACATCTGGAAGGCTTGAGCCGCCAACTGGAGAGCCGAAAAACCGAACTGGACCGCGCCGAACGCGATTTCAGCATGGCAGAAGCACAGACCCCGGCCATTACCGGTCGGTTGGCCGAAGCCAGAACCGCCTACGAACAGGCAGAAAAGCAACGCAAGCTTGCCGGTTTGCTGCAAACCCGGGAACGGTTGGAGCAGGATGTCCGACGGCTTGAGCAGCACAAACAGGTGCTGACCCAGAACCTCGCCAAAGCCAAGGACTACCATCAGCAGCTGGAGCAAGCCAGGCAGCAGGCTAGGGACAACCGGATTGATTCCGCAGCGGTCAAAAACCTGAAAGCGACCGCGAACCACCTGAACGAAGAAACCATCCGTTCACGAACCATCGCCACCCGGTTGAGCTGGCAGCTGGACGCCAGCGCGTCATTAACACTGAACAACGAGCAGCTGACCGGACAAGGCGAGCAGCAACTTCTGGAAGAATCCACCGTGGTTATCCCCGGCGTGGGTACCCTGGACATAACCCCCGGTGGCGAAGAGCTGGCCAGCACCCGCAGGAAGCTCAAAATCCTCCAGGACAGCTTTGCAGAACAGCTGAAGACCCTGAGTGTGACATCGGTGGAACAGGCAGAGGACCGCCTCTCAGCCTTTGAAAGTGCCGGAAGAGCTCAGAAACATGCCGAAGACTTGTTCAAATCCGTGGCACCGGCCGGCATCGAGCAACTTGTCGACGAACAGAGTGAATCAGAAAGCGAGCTAGAGAAAGCCAGAAGCCAATTACAGGCCACGCCAGAACCGGACCAGAAAGAGAACCTACCCGCCCTGGAAGAAGCGGAGGCCTCTTTTGTTCAGGCGGGCACCACGCTGGATAAGGCCGAATCCGATGACCGCGAGCATCAGGCGACGCTGTCTGCACTGAAACAGGCCCGGGACAACGCCAAAACCGAATGGCAGCGGCTGGCGGATGAAGAAAAGAGCCCGGAACGCCAGCAGCAACTTCAGCAGATAACCACCGACCTGGCGAACATCGAAAAACAACAGACCGAATTGCAAGCCAGCCTCGAACGCCGCGAACGGGAAATCAGCGAAGCCCGCCCGGAGTTTCTCAAACAGGACATCGAACGCTACCAGAACGCGGTTAATAACCTGCGCCAGACCCAGGAAAACCGGGGGCGGGAACTCCGGGACATCAAGGTCAGGCTGGAAGCCTGGGGTGCGGAAGGGCTGGAAGAACAGCTCAATGAAAAAGAAGCCGAGCTGGACCAGTGCAACCGCCGCTATCAGGAATTGCACCGCCGTGCCCAGGCACTGGATCTGCTGCTGACCCTGCTCACGGAAAAACGCCAGGCCCTCACACGTCGCCTACAGGCACCGCTGCAAAAGCACCTAAACCACTACCTGTCAGTGCTGTTCCCGGAAGCCTCCCTGGAGGTCGACGAACAGCTCCGGCCTGGCACCTTCAGCCGGGGCAGCGAACTGGGCCAGATCACCGAACTGAGTTTTGGTGCGCGGGAACAAATGGGACTGATCAGCCGCCTGGCCTACGCCGATCTGCTGCGGGAAGCCGGAAGGCCGACGCTGGTGATACTGGACGACACCCTGGTGCACAGTGACAGCGAGCGGCTCGAAGATATGAAACGCATTCTTTTTGATGCGGCCAGCCGGCATCAGATACTGCTGTTTACTTGCCATCCGGAGAAGTGGCAGGACCTGGGGGTTGCGCCGGTGGATATTCAGGCATCTAAGGAGCAGCGTTCTTAGCCTGCATGTTCGTCGTGGATTATGTGGACCGGTGCACTCGAGTATGGTTAATGTGCGAATAGATCGAGCAAATGATTATGGCATCAACAAAGGGGTTTTGATCAAAATGGATTCGCTGGAAGAGTTGCGCCTGAAATTGAAGCAATTCGCTGAAGAACGGGATTGGCGTCAGTTTCACTCACCGAAAAACCTGACCATGGCGCTTTGTGGTGAAGCGGGTGAGTTGTCGGAGCAGTTCCAATGGCTCAGCGAGGAAGATTCGAAAAACCTAAGTGAAAAGCGATTGGCAGCCGTTAAAGACGAAATCGCGGATATCCAGTTGTACCTTATCCTTCTGTCGGATTCTCTGGGTGTCGATATTGCTGAAGAATCTGCCCGAAAAATAGAGGCAAATGCTCTCAAATATCCTGTTGCCAAAGCCAAAGGCAGGTCCAATAAATATAATGAGTTGTAGGGGATATCTGTGATCGTCTATTCAGCTTCGAAGGCGGAATTCGTTGAACATGTGAAGTTCAATCAGATCGAGAAGGTTATCGAGGAAGAGGTCTGGAGAAGGCTCAAACGAAGAACCCCAAAATCCGAAATTGCTTCTTGGAAGAATTCACTTCAGTACATGTTTAACGCGTTGTTGGATCAGGGTATCCCACCGTCTGCAGGTGTAGCCGTTGAGTATACGATTCCACTGACCAGTCGCCGTGTGGACTTTATTCTGACGGGCAAAGATGCGTCGCGCAATGACACAGCAATCATTGTTGAACTGAAACAATGGTCTGAGGCAGAGGTTACGGACAAAGACGCAATTGTCCGAACATTTCTAAATGGATCCATTCGTGAAGTTAACCATCCTTCCTATCAGGCCTGGTCTTACTCAGCCCTGATTGAGGACTATAACGAAACGGTCCGAGAAGAACATATCAGTCTTCAGCCCTGCGCTTATCTGCATAATATGGACAGTGGAGCTGCGATTAATGACTCCCGTTATCATGAGCATACCGATAGGGCGCCGGTTTTTATTTCAAGCGATGCTAAGAAGTTGTCGGATTTCCTCAGGCGGAATATTCGATATGGCGATAGCGACAACATCATGTATCGAATTGAACATGGTGTGATCAAGCCGTCAAAAGGACTAGCTGACAGCCTTGCCTCGATGCTTCGGGGCAACAGGGAATTCATTCTGCTCGATGAGCAGAAGCTGGTTTACGAGACCGCGCTGGAGCTAGCGGAAAAAGGGCGCGAAAATCCAAAGCAGACTTTCATCGTCAAGGGTGGACCGGGGACGGGGAAATCCGTTGTTGCAATCAACCTTATTGTTGAAGCAACCAATAGGGAGATGCTGACCCAGTTTGTCAGTAAGAATTCCGCGCCGCGGGAAGTTTTCAAAGCCCGTCTGACAGGAACCATGCGCAAAACCCACATCGATAACCTGTTTCGTGGTTCTGGTGGTTATACCGATACTGAGACAAACTTTTTTGATTTGCTGGTCGTTGACGAGGCCCACAGGCTAAACGAGAAGTCTGGCCTATATGGGAATCTCGGGGAGAACCAGATAAAAGAGCTGATCAATAGCGCCCGAACCTCAGTCTTTTTTATTGATGAAGACCAGCGTGTCACACTCTCAGATATCGGCACGGTGGAAGAGATCAGGCATTTTGCGAGGCAAGCAGGTTCAGAAGTGACTGTTCTGGAGCTGAGCTCACAATTCCGTTGCAACGGTTCTGATGGCTATCTGGCGTGGATTGATCATGTCCTGCAAATTCGGGAAACAGCTAATACAACGCTGGATGGCATCGACTATGATTTTCGGGTCTTTGACGACCCGAACGAGCTGCGGAATGTTATTGAAGAGAAAAATCGCCGGGCCAACAAGGCGCGGTTGGTGGCTGGGTATTGCTGGGATTGGACCAGCAGGAAGGATCCAGCAAAGTTCGATATTGAGCTCCCTGAGCATGATTTCAGAGCAAGATGGAATCTGGACAAGCACGGCCCAAAATGGCTGATCGCTGAGGATTCGATAAGTGAGATTGGCTGTATTCATACCTGCCAGGGGTTAGAGCTCGACTACGTAGGCGTGATTATCGGAGATGATTTTGTAATCCGGGACGGGATTGCGGTCACAAACGCTAGCGCGCGCTCAAAATCCGATCGGTCCGTACGTGGTTACAAGAAGAGGCTGAAAGAGGATCGGGAGAGTGCTCTTGCAGATGCTGATAGGATCATCAAGAACACCTACCGGACCCTTATGACGCGAGGCATGAAAGGGTGCTACATCTACTCTGCCGATGCGGAAACCAGACAACATTTCCGTAGCTTTGTAGAGACCCAGATAGCGGAACAGAAGAATGATGTTTCCGCTCTGCAAGTCCCGTATGAAGTAGTTGATTATGAATCAGCACTGCCTTATGAAGGCTTCGTGCCCCTCTACGACCTACAGGCAGCAGCAGGCGAATTCAGTGAACTCCAATCTCCCGATGAAGATTTTGAGTGGGTAAAATTGCCCGAACATTTTGCCACCAGACCGGGCCAGTTTGTGGCTCAGGTTGTTGGTGAGTCCATGAACAAACGGATTCCTAACGGCGCATGGTGCCTCTTTAGTGCCAATCCGGGCGGAACGCGAAATGGCAAAATAGTTTTGGTGCAGCATCGTGCTATTGAAGACCCTGACAACGGCAGTTGCCTTACCGTCAAACTGTATCGCAGTGAAAAAACGATTTCTGGCGATGAACTCGTTAACGAAAAAGTCATCTTGAGGCCCGTCACTAGCGCTCATGGTTATCGGGATATCGTTATTGAGGACGATGATCTTCACGATTTGAGAGTCGTTGGAGAGTTTATTGCGGTATTGGCCTGAGGCCAGTTAAGTTGAAAGCCGTCCTGCTCACTGAAATGAAGTTCAGAAGTAGATCCGAGGAGTTTGTTGGCGACGACTTGTCCACCTGGTAGCCTGGTCGAGATCGACTCCAGGCTAATTAGTCGCAAGGGAACTACCTAATGCAGGATACGCTGAGCTATTACGAAAGCCATGCCGATGAGTTTGTCGAGTCAACGTTTGAAGTCAGCATGGAAGAGCTATACGAGGAGTTCCTGCCGCTAGTTCTCGAAGGTGGACACATTCTAGATGCGGGCTGTGGCTCGGGTCGGGACGCGTTGTTTTTCAGTCGAAAGGGCTACCGTGTTTCGGCTTTTGATGGTTCAGGCACCATTGCTTCTCTAGCCAGCGAAAAAACCGGTTTATCGGTTCGGCATCGCTATTTCTCGGATATCCATGAATCCAATACTTACGATGGTATATGGGCCTGTGCAAGCCTTCTGCATTTGCCTCTTGGCGATGTGCCAAAAGTCATTGGCCGGTTGTGGAATGCCCTGAAACCGGATGGCGTCTTCTACATGAGTTTCAAGATTGGGAAGGGGGAGCGCAACCACAATGGCCGGCACTTCACTGATGCTGATGAATCGATTGCCGAGCAGTGGGTCCAGGACCTGCCAGGATTTGAATCCTGTCGGATGTGGCGCACTGATGATCAACGCCCCGATAGGCATGAGCAATGGTTGAACATTCTTCTGAACAAGTCTCCGGCTTCACCGGAGAAGTTAACGACGGGCGGTAAAGATCGTCATTTTCTGCCGAAATTGTGCCAGGCAATTAAAGCTGCTGATCGAATAGAGATGGCCGTAGCGTTTGTGAAAACTACTGGCTTGAATCTATTGTTTCCTGATTTGGTGGGCGCGCTCCAGCGAGAATCTGATCCGGCCCGTATCCGCATTCTCACAAGCGATTATCTGGATATCACTGATTCTGAGGCGCTAAGAAAGCTTGTTCTGTTGCATGACCATGGAGCTCAGGTACGTGTTTACCAGAGCCAGGGGAGCAGTTTTCATTTGAAAGCTTACCTCTTCGCTGGCCATGTTGAGAATCGGCAAATGTGGGGTAGGGCGTTTATTGGCTCCAGCAATATCAGCCGGCAAGCACTTCAGGACGGAGTGGAATGGAATTATCAGGTGGATTTCCCGCCCGACTCGGGGTACCTCGAGGCTGCCAGTAGGTTCGATGAACTGTTTCAGCACCCAAATGTTGTGCCGCTAACTGACAACTGGATCGATGAGTACGAGAAAAGGAGAAAGCCACCAGAACAGTCACTGGAACCGGGCAGTGATGAGAAACAGGACGTTCCGACACCTAATGACGTGCAACAAGAAGCGCTAGAGGCACTGGACCTGACACGCGTGGAAGGGTACCGAAGAGGCTTGGTCGTGTTAGCAACGGGCTTGGGTAAAACCTGGCTATCTGCGTTTGATGCCGTTCAAATGGGTGCGCGTCGGATTCTTTTTGTCGCCCACCGCGAAGAAATTCTTTATCAGGCGGCTGAAACCTACTTGCGGATCAAGCCGAATAGCCGCGTTGGTTTTTACATGGGTAAGCAGCGCGATCGGACGGTGGATATCCTTTGTGCGTCGGTACAGACACTCGGCAAAGAAACCCACCTGGAACGATTCGACCCACGCCATTTCGATTACATCGTTGTTGATGAATTCCACCATGCCGCCGCGCCTGTCTATCATCGGCTTCTGAACTATTTCGCACCCCAGTTTCTACTGGGATTAACGGCGACACCAGATCGCACGGACCGCTCCGATATCTTGTCGTTATGCGATGACAACCTGGTATTCGAGTATCCGTTGTTCGAGGGCGTTAAGGGAGAATTCCTGGTGCCGTTTCACTACTACGGCATCTATGACGAGACTGTCGATTACACCGAGATCCCCTGGCGTAATGGAAAGTTCGATCCCAATCTGCTCGCGAATAAACTGGCTACATACGGACGTGCCAAACACGTGCACAGGGTATGGGGCGAGCAGAAGCAAAGCCGGACTTTGGCGTTTTGTGTTTCGCGGGTTCATGCTGATTTCATGGCAGACCAATTCTCTAAAAAGGGAGTAAGGTCTGCAGCCGTCCACGGTGAATCAGGGATGTCTCGTGGCGAGGCCTTGGAGAAGTTGGAGAACGGTCAGCTCGATGTGATCTTTTCCGTTGACCTGTTCAACGAGGGTGTCGATCTGCCCGCTATTGATACGGTGCTGCTCTTGCGCCCAACGGAATCCAAGATCCTTTTCCTCCAGCAGATCGGTCGGGGCCTACGGAAAAGCGCGGCCACTGGCAAAGACAAGCTTGTGATTCTGGATTTTGTTGGTAACCACCAGAGTTTCCTGCACAAACCTCAGGCGCTTATTGGCCAGGCAATGAATCACCGGCAGTTAGCGGAGTTTGCCAGGAAAGCTGAAAAGAACCAGTTGGACCTGCCAGACGGATGCTTTATCAATTACGATCTGGAGGTGATCGACTTCCTTAAAGGCCTTGATCATCAGGGCGCTGAAAAAGACTATCAAGTATTGAAGGATACGTTGGGTCGTCGCCCAACACTCACTGAGTACTATCATTTCGGTGCCAGTATCGCTAAAACTCGCAAACTGCACGGAAGCTGGTTTGGATTGGTTCGGGACATGGACGATCTCACCGAGATTGAGACAGAACTCTTGTCCCTCTACGAAAGCTTTTTGCTGGAAGTTGAAACGACAGCCATGAGCAAATCATTCAAAATGATATTGCTAGACGCGTTCCAGCAGCTAAGCGGATGGCGTAGTCCGCCAAAGCTATCGAAACTGGCCCAGACATCTTGGGAAACACTGAAACGCCGTCCCAGGCTGTATCAAGAAATTGCTTCTTCAGTGAAGGACGTGGGTGGTTCCTCGCCTCAATGGCAACAGTACTGGAAGAAGAACCCGGTCGATCATTGGACCAATAAATCCCCAGCTGTTTTTGAGGTCGAGAGCGATCACTTTAAGCCCGTCATTGGGCTGGAAGGTGAACAGATACCGCCTTTCGAGGAGATGGTGCAGGAGTTAATTGATTATCGCCTGGCCTCATACGAAGCACGGCAGTCTTCCAAGCAAGAGCAATCTTCGTCTGAAAATTTAGTCCCGCTCACTCCTTCAGGAACGGAGTTGCCTTACTTCCCATCCTTGAAGATTGCGTGTGGGCACTTTAGAAGCAGTAACGCGGAAGAGCCGGAGTACCGTTCCATCGGATTGGGGCACGGGCGGATAGAACCAAATCGTCATTTCATTGCCCGAGCATCGGGTAACTCTATGAATGGCGGAAAGCAGCCGATTCAAGACGGTGATTATCTGCTGCTCGAGCAGATCAATCCAAATCAAGCTGGATCGATCACGGGTAAAACGCTCGCGATTGAACGGATGGATGAGGCAGGCGACACACAATACCTTCTTCGGACGGTTCGTAAGTCCGCCGTCGGTCAATATCGGCTCGAAGCTGCTAACCCAGATTATGAAGACATCATTGTCACCCCCGAACTCATCGAACAGTTTCGAACGTTCGCACGCTTTTGCGAGATTATAGATCCATTGGAAATGGCTGTCGGACAGGAAATCCCGAGAGAGGAGATTCCGGCGTTATTCGGAGCGACTTTTAATCCTGGCAATTGGCAAAGCGGTCACGTCTTTCTGAAAGATGCCAATGCACATGTTTTGCTTGTGACGTTAAATAAACAGGGAAAAGGCGTTCAGCACCGCTATGTTGATCATTGGATTGATGAGCAAACATTTCATTGGCAGAGCCAGAACTCAACCACGCCTCAAAGCAAGCGTGGCCGGGAACTGATCGAACACCAAAAGCTTGGACTCTCGGTACACTTATTTGTCCGTGAAAATAAGCTACGTAATGGTAAAGCTGCTCCCTTCACTTATTTCGGCCCAGTTGAGTATCAGAGCCATGAGGGGAGCAGCCCAATAAGCGTGACGTTCAGCCTTGGTTCCACGGATTGAGTTCAAACTGACTCCGAAGTTAGTAATTCGGCCATCGCCAAAACGAACTGCAAAATAAACAACTAACTCAATATTCTCCGCTGGATAGAATGGGGCAGAAATCGAGTAATAAATTCGGCAATGTAAGTCTGCGGTGTAACCAGATATCGAGGCTTGGGACGTGCCGCTTCGGCCGCCCGGTAGATCTTTTCGGCGACGTCCGACGCACTGGCTGTAAAGGGCTTTATTCTGGCGCCCGGCGCGAGTGCTGCTTCCATTGCTTCGTACTTTTCCCGGTGCACCACGCTCGCCCGGCCAAGCACGGGTCGCAAAGCGGCCAGGGCATGTTCTCTGAACCGGGTCTTCACGGGCCCGGGAAGCACCAGTGAGACACTTTCCAGGCTTTTGCTGCCCTGTTCATCAAACCAGAAGCTTTCATGGGCCGTGTTCATCGCGGACTTGGCGGCGCAGTAGGCGCCTTTCATTTTCTGGGGAGCGATGGAGAGAACGGAGCTTACGGCGATGACCCGCAAGGGTATCCCGAGTTGTTCGCAGAGCCTCAGGCAGACAGCAGCCAGCTTAATCGGGCCGAATACGTGGGTGCTGAATTGCTTTTGCCACATGGATTCGGACAGGTCGCGAAGCGCCCCAAACTGCCCGTAACCGGAGTTGTTGACCAGAATAACCCGCTCGGCGGCCGCGATTTCGCTCTCCAGTGCGCCCGAAAGGCCTTCAATCTGTTCAAAGGACTCGAGATCCAGGGCCAGTTCCATAGAAGCGGACTCAACGCCACTCGGCTGTCGGGACAGGGCGATTACCCGGTAACCTTTGCGGGCAAAGAGGGCGCAGGCCTCACGGCCAATGCCGGCGCTGGCGCCGGTTACCAGGGCTAGTTTGGTCATTGCATCATTCCCCAATCCAGTTTTCTTCATCGACAATGCGTTTCAGCTTATAGCCGAGAAACCGGTACTCGCCCCAGTGTTGAAACGCGCTTTGAGCATCCTTCGGGTCGAAACCTTGCTGCCGGAGATAGGTGCTGACTTCGGAGTCGACCGGAAGCGTCTCAAAATCTCTCATAAGCATCATGGTGTGTGCTGCGGCATAGGGCCCGATGCCCTTCAGGGAGATCAGGTAGTCGTAGTCAATGATGTCACTATGGGCTGAACCATCGGTTTGAATGGCTTGATCCTGCAGTAATTGATCGGTCACTGTATCGACGGTTCTGGCTCTGAACCCCAGCTTGCACTCCTCGGCCAATCGCCTGGGCCCGATCGTCTGGAGTTCTCCAGGCTCAGGGAACAGGCCGTCGCCCAAAGCAACCAGAGAGGCGACCATGGATTTGGTCTGTTTCCAGGTCGTGTTGATGGTGCAAACCGTTTTAATGAGATCCTCAAAGAAGGTGTCGCCCCGCAGGAACCGCCCGCCACCGGACCGGATGAAGCGGGCGATGGCCGGATCGTTCCTGTCGCAAAGGGCAAGAAACTCCGAGGGATCCCAGTCCAGCTGCAGCCAGCGGGCGACGCGTTCGGAAACTGCGTCGGTGCTTGATGAGGAGGTTTCGATAAGAAGCTGATCTTCAGAGGGCTGGTGAACGCGGGCCCATTCTGCGTTGGTGCCTATTCTTACTGTTCGCTCAAGACTCCGACCGTCCCAGTGCCAGGGCGCAATTTGGCACCAACCGTGGCTTTCCACCGTCATGCGCAGGTTGAAGGGCTGTTGTAGCTTCAGGGAAAAGGTATTTGTGCTCATCACCGGTTTGTGGTTCATCAGAACAGAACCCAATCCTGCATCCTCAGGCGAAAGCCGCTGCCGTTATCTAGTCGTTTTGTTTGCATCATTGCGAATCTGCGATAGAGCTTTAAAGTAGAGCTTAACAAAATTTCTGGAAATGGAATTGATGGGCGGTCTCATAAGCGGGGCCACCAGCCATATAACCAAGATCGGTTGTGAATTTTCAAGGATGGAAAAATAGCATGAGTGAAGAAAACAGCAGCCCCATTGTTATCTATGAAAATGCCGATCAGGCGGTCGAGGTTCGGCTGGATGCCGATCAGGAAACTGTCTGGCTGACCCAGGATCAGATGACATCGATCTTTGACGTGCAGAAGGCAGCCGTCTCCAAGCACCTGAAAAATATTTATGAAGATGGGGAACTTGAACGGGAGGCAACTGTTTCCATTTTGGAAACGGTTCGAATCGAGTGAAAGCGACAGGTCACGAGGCGGGGGGAGTGGCCCATGGAGCAATTTTGAACAACTACCTACAGAAAATCCTCAAAGGCCAGCCAATAAATTATGAGGCCTTTCTAAAGAAGCTCCCAGAGCAGTTCCGCCGCCGCCACAGAGAGCTGTTTGCCACGGAGAAAGTCCAGGCCAATCGCTGGATGGTCACGGTCCTGGATGAAACTGCTTTTGCCGAGCTGAAGCGCGTTGCCGAGGCTCCAGTAAGCAGAGTAGATGCCGCGAAAAAGGGCGACTCTCACCGCCATGGCACCGAGGTCAGTTTCCTTCTCGTTTACCACCAGGCCCTGGCTTCCAGCCGGCCGGATGTGGTGGTTGTCGGTAACGATTCCGTTGATAGCGGTTTTCACCGCGCCAGCTCTGTTCTGGTCGTTGAGAACGAACGCAATTTCTACCAATATCGAGACATGTTGAACTTTGCCGGTGATGCTCTGGGCAGGCGCCTGGAGCTGCCTCAGTGTGACGTGGTGTTGGGGGGCGGCAACCGGATTACCCGGGCCGCGATCCTTGATTGGTTGACCGGCTACAAAGACGTATTCTGCGCATTCGATTATGATGCGGGTGGCCTGCAGATGTTCTCGACGATGGCTGCCGCTCTGGGTAACAAAGCGTGGTTTGTGCAGCCCAGCGACTGGCAGCCCTGGCAGGGCCGTTTCTGCAAGACACCGGACAGCACCGAGCGATTTACAAAAGCCATCGCGCTGGCGGAGGGGCTTGGGTTCGTCTCGCTGGCAGAGGCGTTCCGGGCCACCGGCAAATTTATGGAACAGGAGATGATTCTGGATGAGTGACTCCCAGGGGAGCCCGGGCAATTTCAATTTTGGCATCCGCCGCCTGGTGTTGGTGGACTCGGCGGGCTTCTGTTACGTGGAAATTCCGGTGGACAACCACGGGCTGATCCTGGGCCCGGGCAATCTGGGCAAGTCCAGTCTGCTGAACTCCCTGCGCCTGTTTCTGTTGCCAGAAAACAACTTCAAGAACAGTCGCAAGAAGTTTGCTTTTCGCAACGCCAGTGCCGGCAGCTTTTACAGCAATGAAGAAAGCTACCAGCATTATTTCCCCAGTCAGTTCAGCTTCCTGATCATGGAAGCGGAGAACCCGGCCGGGGTGCATTGCCAGATTCTGTACCGGGACAGCGCCAGCCAGCTTAGCTACGGCCGCGCCTTTGTGCCGGTCAGCTACGATCAATTGCGGCCTTTGTTCTGGAACGGTGAAGGTGAGGACGGCATTGGCAGGGCGGTGCCGGAGCTGTCGTTCAGCCGGTTGTCGGAAACGCTGAAGAAGCTCTCCAAGGAGACCCGGCTGGTGAATGACCCGGCCAAACTCAAATCCATGCTCTACAGCAGCGAGCTAATGAACGCAGATGCCGTGCGCTATTCCGTGCTGCCGCTGGGTGAGTCCGACGAGCGGCGGGTGCAGTCGTTGCGCACGCTGATCCTGTTGCTGTTTGAAATGAAGGCAGACGACCAGGCCATGGCCAATGCGGTGGCCAGTATCATAGAGGCGGACAAGAAGTTTGCCGATGATGCCTTTGATTTCAACATTGACGAGTTCCTCAACCGCCACGATCAGTTGAAACAGCAACAGACCCAACTGAACCGCATCGAGAAAGAGCGCCCCCGGTTCGAGAAGCTGTACCGGGATTACCAGGCCTACCAGACCCTGCTCAGCAGCCAGCATGACTTCGCCGCTTTCCGGGATGGCGTGACGAATGCCTTGCAGGACATTGCCGCGAAGCGCACGGCTGCCGCGGCCACGTTCAACGAACAGAACGACACCCTGCGCCATGTGCTGCAGGCCCTGAAAAAGCTTGAGCAGGAAGCCAGCGGCCTGAAAGGTGAGATCCGTTCCGCCGACCGTCGCATCAAGCAGGCCGAGCAAAGCCAGAAAGACGGTGACCTTCTGGTGTCCCAGTACGGCGAGATGACCCTGCAGGAAATCGAGGACATCCAGAAGGAGGAACTCGAGAGCAAAAAAGGGCACTTGGCCGCCTTGAAGAGCGCCGCCCAGGCAGAAATCCGGCTGGAGCAGTTACAGCGGCAGAAGCAGGATCTGACCCGGAAGCTGGATGCCCTGAAGGAGCGCGAGAGCAAGCAGCAATGGCAACTGCAGAACCAGTTGGATGAAGCCACCGCCGCGCCACTTCGGGCGGTGGATGCCCGTCTGGTGATGGCCAGCCCCGGGCAGGATCTGGATGCCGACAGCAAGGCCGCCATCGAAGCCTTTGCCCGGCTGTTTGTGCCCAATGACAAGGGCTTCGACTGGTTCGACGCCGAATACCCGGCCCAGCCGGCTCGCCAAACCAACTTCTCCGAGCAGCGCCAGCATATTGAGGGCGAGCTATACGGCCTTGAAAAGGAACGCTCGGAATTGGCGGACACCGCCAATCAGGAACATGACCGGCCCCGGCTGATCGAGCGCACGGAGAAAGAAATCCGTTCCATCGAGAAAGACCTGGACACCCTGAGCCGTTATCCGGCGTCGGCGACCACGTTGCGTGATGCCACCGAAGAAAAGCAGGCCGCCGAGGAGCAGTTGGCGAAGCTGGAAGAGCAGGCCAGGCTGGAGCACGAAAAGCAGGACGCCGTACAGCAAAAAGTGGCCAGGGCCAAAGCCGAGAAGGAACGTATCGAAGAGCGGGAACGGGAACTGGCTGGCCTCAGCCGCAGCGTGGGCACCGTGGAGCATCGTTTCCCGCATCTGAAGACCGTGGAAGCGGAGCAGCCGCTGGACATGGAAAAGGTGTCCGTTGCGGCGTTTGACGATCTGCAAACCCAACTGGACGACCTGGAAGAGCGCCGCCGCAACATCCTCGATCACCTTCGTCAGTTCGTGTATCTGGGCATCCATGACGATGCCGAAGGTGAGTTGCAGAAAGACGGCCCGGCGTCATCGGTTATCCGTGAGACCTTCAAGAGCCTGTCGGACCTGTTTGCCGGCATGGCCGAGCGCTGGAATGTGCTCGAACAGCAGGTCGGTATTCACAACGAAACCGTGGCCAGCTACCGCCAGGCCCTAAAATCCAACCACGAGCACATTGCCCGTTTCGAGGCACAGCTTAACCGGGAACTGGACGGCGTTCGCATCAACGATCTGGTGGAAATCCGGGTGGATATTCACACCGATCCGAAATTCCGCAATCTGGTGGAAGAAGCCAATAACATCGACCCTTATGGCAACCAGCTGCAGTCCGATGCGTTCTATGATCGTTTGCGGGTTTTTGTGGCGGACTTTTTCGGGGAGGGCGGCAGCAAGCGGCTGACCATGGACCGGGTGATCACCGGCATTTCCTACCGCACCCGCAAGGAGAACGCCGCGAACCTGGACAAGAAGGGCCAGTCTACCTCCACCACAGCGCTGATCAATCTGGAACTGGTGTACCGGCTGCTGAAACGGGTGCTGTATCCCGGCGTGCAGCTGTCGTTCCCCATGGTGCTGGACGAGCTGGCCAGTGTGGACATTAGCCAGATGCCTTCGCTGCTGGAACGGTTGCGCAACCAGGGCTTCAATCTGTTCTCAGCCGCCACCCACAGTGCCAGTGCGGAAGTGATTTATCTGATTGGCCGGCACCTGGAAGTAGGGCAGATGCGCACGGCAAGGCCTTACAGCCCGCAGCGCACCCTGGTGTTCTGGGGCGGGGCCGAGGGGTTCACCAACGGCGAATCGCTCAGCCACTGGGGTGACCAGACCCAGAACAGCCTGCTGGAGCCGGCGGATGAGTAAGCGCTTCAGCACCTTGGACACCACCCGGCTGTTGTTCGAGCACCCGAAGATTCTGTTCCGGATGATTGAGCGGATGGATCGGAACGAGGCCCGGTATATTCGCGAGAGCGACCTGGTGGCCGAGGTGATGGACTACACCCAAACCCTCGGCAAGGCCGACCGGGATCGGGTGCGACTGGCGCTGAACACTGACAACCTGTTCCGCAGCGGCCTGGTGATTGACATCATCAAGGCCGAGGGTGAGCGGCGACTGGTGTTCCAGGATGCCCTAATCAACTTGATGCGGGCCTGCAACGCCTCGCTGTATCAGGAACTGACCGATGCCAGGCTCAGAGGACATCTGGTGACCTTGCGCGATGTGCGTAATCGCCTGGAAACCAGCAGCTTCAGCGATGCGGACCCGGACTACACCGAACTGCGGGACGATCTGAACGAGCGGGTCAGTCAGCTCATCGGATTGTTGCGCCAGAATGTGCTGCGCATGCAGACGATCAGTGCGCAACTTGCGGACCTGTCCGGCGACGCTAGCCGGGCGCCGGAGAAATACCTGGAGTTCCGCCAGAACCTGTTCGAGCAGATCGTGACCCTGTACGAGCGCCACATCAAACCGACCCTGGTGTTTCTGAACCCGGATACGCGACTGCCCGACGGCAGTAACCTGTTCGAGACCCTGGAAGCCATCGTCCGGCTGCTGGAAACCCACGACGACCAGAGCCTGGCGGACCAGTTGTTCCGCTCCTCCATCAGCCTCAACGCCCTCTACAAACCCATTCAGGCGGTGGCCCAGGAGGTGGAGCACTTCCTGCGCAAGACCCGCCAGGGCATGGTTCAGTACAACGCCATGGAGCATTTCTACGCCAAACTACAGGCACTCAAGGACGAAACTGAGACCCTTAGTCTGAAACGAAAGTGGCTGGAAGGCGGTGATTTTGCCCGCAGCACCGGTTTCCTTGTTGGCCTGCGGGCCCAGCAGCGCCCGAAGCATTACGCTTTCGGTGAATCGTCCAGCTACTACCAGTTGTTGTTCAGCGAGCTGGACTTGCGCCTGAATGATCTTCGTCGCAAAGCCGAGGTACCGGTTCTGGCAGCCGTGGACGGCAGCGGCCGCCATACCCGGATTGATGTTCAGCGGATCAACCAGCTGTATCAATGGCTGGAAACCCTCGAACTGCGACCCACCACGGACCTTGTGCGGGAGCTGCACGGCCGCCTGGACGGTTTTATCCCCGGTTATCGCTTTCCGGACTTGTTGGCAGCCCTGAACCGGCTGATCAATTCACCACCGGAGAGACTGCAAGTGGTGACCACCAACCGCTTCCGAATCCTGGACCAGTCATCGGACAGCGAACAGTTTGTCTACCGAAAGCGCCGCCTGGAGCAACACCATGCCTGAATTCTCTGACGCGATGGACACCACCGAATCCCCGGACCAGACCCAAAGTTCGAGCAGCTTCGAGCAGATCCTGCCGGCCCACAGCGCCGCGATCTACCGGGAATTTCAGGCCGGCCGGGTGATTGTGCGGGATGTGTGGGACAGCAACCGCTCCGAGCTGCGGGCGAATCCGCTCTACAACTTGCTGTACAACCACCTGTCCCATTTCCGGACATTCTACGAGCACTTGGGCAGCGAGCTGGTGTTTAACGAACGCGGCGCGTTTTTCTTTCTCAAGGAAAGCAGTGACGAAGAGAACGAAGAGCACGATGAGAACGCCTTCCGGGTGCAGGTGATCTTGCTGCTGATCGGGCGTTATTTCGCGCGCAGCGGTCGAGACCTCGAATACCTTGGGCGACCTGATGCCGGTTTGAATGAGCAGGACCTAGCGGCTCTGGCGGGCGATGAGGAGTATCAGGAGATTCTCAGGGCGGCACGCTTTGAAAAAGGGGTGCCGGAAGCCCTGGATTATCTGGATAAACGCAATCTGCTGTTTCGCGCCGGAGCTGATCGCTGCTTTTTGAGCTCCGCTGGTCTCTATTTTCTGGAGGCACTGGTCCGGGAGTATGAGGGGGGATAGGAGCTAAATTGATTGAGTAAAGGAGAATTAAATGACTGGTGCCCTATCTCACTTGCGTGTCCTGGATCTTTCCAGGGTGCTGGCTGGTCCCTGGGCAGGGCAGATCCTTGGGGATCTCGGAGCAGAGGTTATCAAAATTGAACGCCCAAAATCCGGGGACGACACGCGCTCCTGGGGGCCGCCTTATCTTCAGGGGGCCGATGGCAACGCAGATCTCTCTGCCTACTTCCTGACCGCCAATCGAAACAAGCAGTCCCTGGCGGTCGATATCGCCCATCCAGAAGGACAGGCACTGATCCGAAAACTGGTCGCAGAGTCGGATGTCATCCTTGAAAACTTCAAGGTCGGGGGCCTCAAACGTTATGGCCTGGATTATGACAGCCTGAAGCAAATCAACCCCAAACTCATCTACTGCTCGATCACCGGCTTTGGCCAGGATGGCCCTTACGCGAACCGGCCCGGATATGATTTCCTGATCCAGGCCATGGGTGGGCTTATGAGTATCACCGGGCAACCGGACGGCGAGCCCGGCGCCGGGCCGATGAAGGTCGGCGTGGCACTGACGGACATCATGACCGGGCTGTATGCCACCATTGGTGTGCTCGCTGCGCTGAGTCACCGTGACCGTACGGGTGAGGGGCAGTATGTGGAGGCGGCGCTGCTGGATGTGCAGGTAGCCTGTCTGGCGAATCAGGCCATGAATTACCTGACCACGGGCCAGGCGCCGGGGCGGATGGGGAACGCCCACCCAAATATCGTCCCGTATCAGGATTTTCCTACCGCAGACGGCAACATGGTGCTAACGGTCGGTAACGATGAGCAGTTCTCCCGGTTGTGCGATGTGCTCGGGCATCCTGAGTGGGCGAGCGATGAGCGTTTTGCGACAAATCGGGCCCGCGTAGCGAATCGAAAGGAATTGATTCCCAGGCTGCGGCAGGCCACGGTGATGCGGTCAACACAGGAATGGGTACAAATTCTGGAGCGTTCAGGGGTGCCCTGCGGGCCGGTTAACACTCTGGATCAGGTATTTGAAGACCCACAGGTTCTTGCGCGGGGAATGAAACAGTCTGTTCAGCATCCATCGCTGGGCGATGTCCCGACGGTTGGCAATCCGATCAGGCTGAAGCTGACACCGGTAAGTTACAGGACGGCGCCTCCGCTGTTGGGGGAACAGTCAAAACAAGTCCTTGAGACTATTGTTGGCCTCTCTTCTGGCGAAATAGAGAGCCTAAGGGAGCGCGGCATAGTCTCGTGATCTGGTGTTGCGTTAGCTTTCCTCAGCCAACGCCACCAGATCCGTACGTATATCCTCCACGCTCAGCTCTGGACGGATCAACAGACGGGCCTTTCCTTCGCGGTCGAACACATACACGGCGCCGCTGTGTGAGACGTTGTAGTTGCCTTCCGCATCTGGCTCGTCGTAACCAAAGGTGGTGCGGTAACGCTTACTGAGTTCCCTGAGCGCTGGTTCCTCGCCGGTCAGGCCGATGGCCCGGTCGCTGAAAAAGCTTACGTAGCTGTCGATGCGTTCTGGGGTGTCCCGTTGTGGGTCCACGCTGACAAAGACAATCTGCGTGTTTGCTCGCATTTCCGCGGGCAAATCCTTCACCGCTCTGGACAGTTTCTGGAGTGTGGCGGGGCAGATATCAGGGCAGGATGTGAAGCCGAAGAACAGCAGCCGGATATTGCCGTCGGTTTGCTTGGCCGTCACCGTGTCGCCGGAGGTGCCAGTCAGCTCGAAGGCCAGTTCCGGCATCAGCCCGCTGATGTCTTTGCCATTCCAGTTTTCATCGTCGCCAAAGCACCCACCGAGCATCACCAGGGACGCCAAAAGTGCCATGGCAGAGATCGCTTTATGACTGCAGGGTAGGAACCGGTTTTTCATGAATGGCTGGCCTTCAGCTTTTCGTTATAGGGCGACACCTTGCCATCTTCACGCATGGCACGTCGAAGGATAATCAGAATGCCGAGGATGCTCATCATGGCCGGAGGAATCCAGGTCAGCAATCCGCCCAGCAACTGGTCCGTTTCTGGCGGCATTGGCCAGGCGCGACCGCAGACTTCGTACACGTCGTACACCATGCCCCTTGAGAACACGATGGTGGCGCCCAGAATCATCTGGGGGATGGCAACCAGGGCCAGAAGAAGGATGCGTTTGCCGTAGCCCAGAGCGTCGCTGACGACGGGTGAACGTGGATCAAAGATCAACCACCAGAACAGCATGCCGTCCAGTAGCATGCTCCAGTTCATCACCCAATACAGATCCCGGCTGAGCATGGCGTCGAAGTGGATTGGCGGCCAGAGCCAGAAGTAGATCAGCCCCACAAACAGGAATGAGGCAATCGCCGGGTGCTGGAGAAAACGGTAAATCCACCCCAGCGGTATTAGCGCTCGCCGTATGCCTGGATTGATCAGGCTGTAGAGGAATCGCATCACCGGAAGGGGATTGGACAGGGCAATCAGGATCGGCCCCAGGTGGTGCAGTATCAGATGCTGGCCCCGGTGAACGAAGAACATGTACTGGGAGTAGTAATCGAAACGGGTTTGCATCACGCCGTAGCAAAGCATAACGCCCACCACAAACACCAGTATCCGGCCGCTTCCGGGCCGGTCGTCAGCAGGCATCCTGACCAGGCCGTACCCGTAGAACGCCAGAACGAGCACGAAACTCAATATGGTGAGCGGCGAGAAGTCATAGGGTACGAGGTAGTCTAAGGCCGACATCGGGCTTGCCTTTGTGCTCTGGGGGTGGAACCGGGTGATTGTTGTTGTGACTGATCCAGAGTTTTACCGGAGTGACGGCTAAATTCAAGAGATTGTTGGGTTTGCTGTGTTAATCGGGGTACCCCGTAATATCCCGAATTTTACGGTACAGCGGCTGAAGCTGGGGATACATCTTCAGGTACACCTCACGATACAGGCGCTCATAGAGTTTCTGGGTGTCGGCCTGCGGATGGAAGACATCACCCACTCGGGTCATTGCGTTCACCGCCGTCTCGAAATCCGGATGAAGCCCCAGGCCAACGGCGGCGTCGATGGCGGCGCCAAGACCGGACGTTTCGTAGGTATGAGGCCGTTCTGCGGGCAGTCCGAAAACATCGGCGGTCAGTTGCATGGCAGCATCGCTCTGGGAACCGCCCCCGGCGACTCTCAGCCTACGGATAGGGACGCCACTGCGTTTCTCGATCCGTTCCTTGCCTTCGCGCAGGGCGTAGGCCAAGCCTTCCAGTATGGCTCGGTAGATGTGGGAGCGGGTGTGGACATCGCCAAACCCGATAATGGAGCCCTTGGCTTCCGGCCCGGGCTGGCGAACCCCGGGTGACCAGTAGGGTTGCAGCATTAAGCCCATGGAACCGGCCGGAACGGCCCGAACCAGTTCATCGAACAGGACTTCTGGCTCCACGCCTTTCTGCTCCGCCAGTTTCTGTTCCCGCAGACCGAATTCGCGCTTGAACCAGCTCACCATCCAGAAGCCCCGGTAGATCATCACCTCGGTGGAAAAGTGACCGGGCAGGGCGGAGGGATAGGGGGGCATCATGCGCACCGGTTCCAGGTAACGCTTGCTGGTGGTGTTGATGGTAGCGGTAGTGCCGTAGCTCATGCAGCCGACATCTGGTGTCAGGCCACCGGAGCCGAGGATTTCGCAGGCCTTGTCCGATGCTGCAGCAATCACCGGGAGTGGCCCCGACAGGCCAAGGTGCCTGGCCGCGTCTTCGGTGAGGTCGCCGATCTTGTCGCCGGGCTTGACCAGTTCCGGCAACATCTCTCGGCGAACGGGCATGGTGAGCCACTTGAAATCGCGTTGGCCGGCCCACTGGTGGCGTTTGTAGTCGAACGGGATATACCCCACCTGGCTGCCCACGGAGTCTCTGAACTGGCCTGTCAGACGGTAGTTCAGGTAGCCCGACAGCAGCAGGTAATGCCGGGTGGCCGCCCAGATCTCGGGTTGGTTCTGGGCAATCCAGTTGGCCTGGGTTTTTTCTCGGAAGCGGTCAACGGTGGATTCCAGACGAAGCAGTTTGAACAACCAGCCCCATAAACCGGGCACAGGCCCTTCAACTCGGGCGTGACGTTGGTCGAGCCAGATGATGGCTGGCCGGAGTGGATTGCCATGTTCGTCAAGATTTACAACGGTGCCACGCTGGGTGGTCAGCGTTACCCCGGCCACTTGAGTCGGCAATGCATCGGTGTTTTTCCAGAGCAGTTGGCACGCTTTACCGAGGTTTTCCCAAAAGTACTCCGGATGTTGTTCCGCCCAGCCCGGCTGCTCGGAGAAGTAGGGTTCAATCTCCTGTTTGCCCTTGCCGACGAGGTTGCCCTGAGTGTCGAACAGCAGGGCCCGCACGCTCTGGGTGCCGTTGTCGATAGCCAGGATGAGCGGTTCGGTCGTGTTCATCCAGTGGCCTCTTGTTTGGCCGGAAATGTGGCCGGAAGCGAGTAGCAAGATCGCCAGAGTTCCAGATAACGTGCCTCTTCCCGTTCCCAGGTGGTGTCGTCCCAGGCCAGGATGGGCTTGCACAGGCAACGTATGTCCGGGAGCAGGTCTTCACCGCCTTTTGGAAGCACCAGCCCGAGCCGGGTACGGCGCAACATCAGGTCATCCAAGTGGATCACGCCGGTATTGGCGGCCGCCCAGGCCAACTCCGCCCACAGGGTGTCGGTGCCGGCAACGGTTTCATGAGTGCCGGCACGCAGGACCTCTGGCAGAGCAGGGCCGTAGAAGCCCTGCAAACGATGCCAGTTCTGATGGCTGATGGCGTCAGGACGTTCGAGGTCCGGGGGCGATGCAAATACCGGCAGCGCATTGTTTCTGAGGTGAAAACCCGGCATTTGCCCCCGTTCGAGTACTTCCCGGGCAATCAACCGGAAGGTGGTTAACTTGCCACCGGCGACGCTGATCAGGCCATTGTCGGACCAAATCACATGTTCCCGATTCTCCTTTGAGGGTTTTCGCGTTCCCTTTGATTGATTAAGCACGGGTGATTGGGTGACGACAGGGCGCACTCCCGCCCAGGTTGCGATCACGTCGCGCTCGGTGATGGCACTGGCGGGAAACAGCCTTGAGGAGATCTGCAGCAGGTAGTCCAGCTCCTCCCGATTGATGGCCGGCTCACGGGACAGCGACTCTGTGTGGTCGAGGTCCGTGGTCCCCAGCACCGTCGTGCCTTGCCATGGGAAGGCAAATACAGGCCGATGGTCCTCCGGATGAAACAGCGACACCGAGCAGGACACCGGAAGCCGCGAATAGGGAACAACCAGGTGGCTTCCCCTCAGGGGACGTATTCGGGTGTCACTACTATCGGTCTGCTTCAACTGGCCCGCCCAGGCACCCGTGGCGTTAATAACCAGTGGGGTGTTGACGGTCATTTCCGGCGTTTGGGAATCCGCGCTGGTGTCCAGAAGGTGAACGCCTGTGACGGCGTTGGTCTCACTGTTGCGGAGAACTGCCTGCGCCTGCATATAGTTCAGGCAGATCGCACCATCGGCCTCGGCTTCTTCGAGTACACGTTGCACCAGACGCGCATCGTCGGTAACGGCATCGGTGAAGCCGCTGGCACCGGTCAGATGGCTGGTGGAGAGGCCCGGCACCCACTGCAATGTGTCTGCCGGGCTGAGTCGATGCCTGGACGGCTTGCCCGCAAGTCGGTCGTACAGACGCAGCAGCAGCTGGAACAGCTTAGGGCCGGGGAACTGTTTCTGGTAGTGAGGCATTATGAAGCGCAGGGGGTCGATTAGCCCCGGCGCCTCTGCCAGCAGGCGCTCCCGTTCCCGCACCGCGTCCCGTGTCAGGCGAAAGTGCCCGCTGCCGAGGTAGCGCAGACCACCGTGGATCATTTTCGAAGAACGGCTGGAGGTCCCCCAGGAGAAGTCCCGTTGCTCCACCAGTAAGGTGCTCAAGCCGCTGCCGGCGGCTTCGCGAGCGATGCCCGCTCCGGTGATGCCCCCGCCGACCACAACCACATCGAAGGCGGCGTCGCCACGGGCCAGCTGGTCAAGCTTTTGTTCGCGCGTTAGAGGCATTACTTCTGAACCAGTGTTTGTGGATTCATCAAGCCGGCGGGATCGAATGTCTGGCAAAGAGATCCGATGGCCAGCATGCCCAGTTCGCCTTTTTCGACGGGCAGGAAGGGCGCATGATCCTTGCCAACGCCATGTTGATGGCTAATGGTGCCCCGGTTGTTAACGATAATGTCCGACGTGCTGGTTTTCAGGGTTTTCCAGCGCGCCAGGGTTTCCTCGTAGCTGTCGGCCACCCGGAACACATAGGTGGTGTAGAGGCTGCAGCCCTGGGTATAGAAATGCGAAAGATGGGTGAAAACATGAACCAGCTCTTTCTTTTCATTCACTTGGTTACGGAGGTTTTCTTCAATCTGGTTTAAGAGTTTGTCGACGTTGTCCCAGTCGGTGGCGGTTTCCAGGGTGTCGACGGCGTACCCGAGTTTCCAGAGGGCTTCTCGCAGGTAGGGCATGGTGAAGCGTTTGGCGGCCCATTTGTCGCCCAGTTTTTTACCGGTGTAGATCCCACCAAACTCCCGGCAGAGTTCCCGGGTTTCCTTGAGGGCGTTCCGGCATTGGCGTGTGCTGCCTGTGAGGCCAAACGTCATCATGCATTTGCCGTCTTTGGCGCCCCGCAGGCCCAGATAGGACTCCAGCAGGCCAATCATCCCGGGGTGTCCCGCAAGGGCGAGCTGGGTTTCAGTTTCGGTGGCGTTGCTCAGGCGAAGCATCGAGAGCTGGGTGCGGTTCTGCACCAGCTTGCGACAGGCTGTTCGAGCCTTGTCCCACGACGGGAAGAACATGACATGGAAGCTTTCATGGGCAGGCAGTGGCGTGACGCGCACTTTCACTTCGGTGATCAGGCCGATCCTACCCTCGGAGCCCAGGATCATCTCGCGGATGTCCGGGCCGGCACTGGAGGCGGGAATCGTGGGGATGTCCAGCGTACCTTTCAGGGTTTCGATGCGGCCCCCGGCAAACAACTGCTCGATACGGCCGTAACGGAGTGATTGCTGACCACTGGATCGGCTGGCGACCCAGCCGCCAATGGTGGACAGTTCGAAAGACTGCGGAAAGTGCCCCAGGGTATAACCCAGCGCCCGTAACTGTGACTCCACCAAGGGGCCCGGGGTGCCAGCCCCAAAGGTGGCGATCTGGCTTTCCCTGTCCAGGTCTATCAGGCGATTCATCCGCCCCATATCAACGGTCAGCACTGGCTGGTCACCGTCCACGGGGTTGATGTGGCCTGCCACGCTGGTGCCGCCGCCATAGGGGATGAGGGCAACATCGTTCTCTTCGGCATACTGAAGCAGAGCCTGAACATCCAGGGACGACTCCGGATAGGCAACACCATCGGGAAATACGCCAAAGTCGCCGCTGCGCATGGCGAGCCAGTCGGCGAGGCTTTGCCCGCGGGCGTGACGCACCCGATCTTCGGCCGCGTCGATACAGGCCGGGTTTGGCGGCAGCTTACTGTCTGGCACCTGGGCACAAACCTGATCCAGAGATACATCCGCCAGTGGAACGGCACTCCCTACGCGCTCGTCCAGAAACCGCTGCCCCTCTTTGGGTAATTCAAGATTGAACTGGTCATCTCCCCAGCCGTTCCAGCGTCGCATGTTGGCCGTTCCTCGTTGGTAAATGTGTGTACGTCTGATTACTCGTGGGGCAGATTGTACCGCCGGGTACTGTTAACGCAGTGTCGCCTGGCGACAAGTCTTGTGTCTTATGCCGACAGCGGCGAGTCTAGCGAAGGCTGTCCACCATGCGATCATTGAGGCTCTGCCATTGCTCCAGTTTTCTCGCTTCTCCGATTCGTTCGGAGTCACCACTGGAACGGTTCAGCCACAGACCGTCACCGTTAAAACTGTAGACCGGTTCCAGGTCCTGCCTCTGGGACGCGGGTTTGATCTCGTTGATAAGGTTGTCGAGGATCAGTGGATCAGCGTCGGGCTCGGGATACCACGCCAGTACCATATGCGCCTGGTTCAGCTTGAGAGCTTTGACATAAACGATGCGGAGTTGCTCGTCGGGAACGCCCATGGATTTAAGGGTGAGGTATTTTGCGATGGAGAAGTCCTCGCAATCGCCGCCATTGGTGGTCAGCAGTTCAACAGGCGTCGCCCAGTAGTCTTCCTCGCCCCAGTGGGCAATGTCGCTGACAAACCGGACCCGGTTAAAGAAGGAATTCACGAGCCGGAGCTGGCGGTCGACCGCTGCCCGGGAAGCCATATCGTGAAGGTTTTGCCAGGTTTCCAGCCGGTCCTGGGCCTCCTGGCCGAATTCCGAACGCACGTAGGTCATGAGCCGTTCGCTGAGTTCGAAGGCGGCCACCGTTAACGTGATGACCATGAGTAGCATGGAAAGCAGGGAGCCGCTGCGGCGAGGATTCGATGCGGCCGTCTCCATGGCTGTCCTCAGTTGTTGGTTCTCAGGCGTTCGCGAAGTTGTTCCAGGCGCTGCCGGATTTCCTCGCGGCGTTGGTCGCTGGTGTCTGTGTTGGTGGAGGTAGATCGTCTGTCCACACCAGTTGGACGAATTTGAGTGCCACTGGGTTCCTCCTGCTCATTGGAGGTTTGCGTGGAAGCCATGGAGAGCCCCGTTCTGTCTTCATCTTCGGGAAAATAGAGGTTCTCGAGTTTGCCGCTGCGTTCAATGATGATGCGATTGGGGCGAACAGAACGAAGGGTCGCATTGCCAGGCAACTCATCACCCACCAGATAGGCTTCGGTGTTTCGCTTGTCGTCTTCAATCAACGCGCTACCAGGAAAGTCGCCCGAGGCGGCCAGCACACCGCGAAGAAACAGCCGCAGATTGGTTTCCGGCAGGTTTTCAGTATCGGGTTCCGTTTGGGGCGCCTCTTTACCGGGTTCTCCAAACAAGGCAAAAGAGGCCAGGTTTACCTCTGGCACCTTCCGGGTGTCGGTTTCCGCCATTGTCATGTCAGCAGTGGAAGTGGTGTCGCCGGCACTGGTTTCATTCTGCCAGAAACGAACGCCCTGCCACGCTGTCACAGTGATCATGGCGATGCCTGCGACGATGGTGAGTATCAGTGGTAACCTTGAACTGGTAAAAAGCATTGAATGTCCCGAAAAGAGCAGGTGTGGGCCGGCAAAAGGCTCACAGGTTATCAGACTGCAACGATTTATTGGCAGTATAGTGTATAGAGTTATTCAGCGGTTCCATATCCTATGGTAGCCTTTCTGAATTAATTGAATAGAAAGGGATTCCGGAACTTTTTTCTTCCCGCCCCGGCAACAAAACGAGGACGACCGTGGACACAGACACAGAACTTCAGCCGCAGGATGCTCCGCTGGGCCGTCTACCTTTCACGTTCGCCAAACGCAACGGTGTGATTCTGACACGTGACGACGATGGCGACCCTGTAATCCTGGTACGGCCCGGGGCGGGTCACTCAGCGCTGGCGGAAGCCAACCGCATCAGCGGGGGGCGTGCAAGGTTTTCTCCCATTGATCCGGCCCGGTTCGACGCCGCGCTGAACGCCGCCTACCAGAATGATTCCGCCGAAGCCATGCAGATGGTGGAAGGTATTGGCGATGATATGGACCTGGCGTCGCTGGCGGATTCGGTGCCCGAAACCGAAGATCTGCTGGAGCAGGAAGACGACGCCCCGATCATTCGGCTTATCAACGCCATTCTTACCGAGGCGGTCAAAACCAGCGCCTCTGATGTTCATATTGAAACCTACGAAACACGACTTGTGGTTCGCTTCCGGGTGGATGGTGTTCTGCGGGAAGTGGTACAGCCCAAGCGAGCGCTGGCGCCCTTGCTGGTGTCGCGGATCAAGGTTATGGCCAAGCTGGACATCGCGGAGAAACGGGTGCCACAGGATGGTCGTATCGCCCTGCGGGTTGCCGGACGTGAAGTCGACATTCGTGTGTCCACCATGCCGTCATCCAGCGGTGAACGGGTGGTATTGCGTCTTCTGGACAAGCAGGCCGGGAGCATTCGCCTGGAATCCCTTGGTATGGCGGGCGGCGATCTTAAAATACTGCGCCGGCTGATCTATCGGCCCTATGGCATCCTGCTGGTAACCGGTCCCACCGGTTCCGGTAAATCCACAACATTGTATGCGTCGCTGCAGGAAATCAATGATCGCAGCCGGAACATACTGACCGTTGAGGACCCGATCGAGTACAACCTGCCTGGTATCGGCCAGACCCAGGTCAACACCAAGGTGGATATGACCTTCGCCCGTGGGCTCCGGGCCATTCTGCGTCAGGACCCGGATGTGGTCATGATCGGTGAAATCCGTGACCTGGAAACGGCGGAAATCGCTGTTCAGGCCAGTTTGACCGGGCACCTGGTGTTGTCGACTCTCCACACCAACACCGCCGTGGGTGCGATTACCCGCTTGATGGACATGGGCATTGAGCCGTTCCTGATTTCTTCCAGTCTGGTGGGCATCGTGGCCCAGCGATTGGTGCGCGTGCTCTGCAAGGACTGTTGTGAACCCTACACACCGAGCGAAGAGCATTGCGAATTCCTGCAGCAGGACCCGGCCAATCCGCCGACGATTCATCGCGCCAAGGGCTGCGAACACTGCAACCAGTTGGGGTATCGGGGCCGTATTGGTATCTACGAGGTGGTCGAGGTCAACGAGGAGATCAGCTCATTGATCCATAAGCGGGCAGGGGAGCTGGATCTCGAACACGAAGCCAGACTTCATGGCCCGAGCATCCATGCCGATGGCGTCCAGAAAATCCTGGATGGGGTGACCACGGTTGAAGAGGTCCTTCGCGTGACCCACCGGAGCAGGTAACTCCATGCCAGCATTCGATTACAAGGCACTCGACAGTCGCGGCAAACAGAAACAGGGCGTTGTCGAGGCCGATGCACCAAGGGCGGTTCGCCAGCAATTACGGGAACGGGGCCTGACACCCCTGGCGGTGGAGCCGGCCTCGGAGAAACAGGCGCGGAGCAACCCACTGAGCAGCCGGGGCAGCCTGGCAACGGCGGACCTGGCTCTGGTGACCCGTCAGTTGGCGACGCTTATCCAGTCCGGCATCCCCATTGAACAGGCGCTTTCGGCGGCCGCCCAGCAGTCTTCCAAGCCTCGTATTCGCAGCATGCTGATTGCCATACGCGCCAAGGTCATGGAGGGGTACAGCCTGGCGGACAGCCTGGGTGAATTCCCACGGGCATTTCCACGGCTCTATCGCTCCACCGTGGCTGCGGGTGAACACGCCGGGCACCTGGATTTGGTGCTCAACCGGCTGGCGGACTATACCGAGGCCCGGCAGGAGGCCCGTCAGAAAATCCAGTTGGCGGCCATTTACCCAATCATTCTCAGCGTTGTGGCCATTGCCATTGTGGTGTTCCTGTTGACCTATGTTGTGCCGGACATCATCGAGGTGTTTGTAAAGCAGGGGCAGGAGCTTCCGGCGCTGACGGCCGCCATGCTGGCAGTCTCTGATTTTCTGGGCAACTACGGTATCTATCTGCTGATACTGATCATTATGGCACTGGTTGTTTTCCGGTGGTCATTGAAGAAACCCTCGTTCCGGCTCCGCTTCCATAAAAGCCTGCTGAACATGCCGCTGTTTTCAGGCATGGTTCGCGGTGTCAACACCGCACGCTATGCCAGTACACTGAGCATTCTGACCACCAGCGGTGTACCGTTGGTGGAAGCCATGCGTATTGCCGGTGAGGTGCTCTCAAATGACCACCTGCGTCAGGAGCTGCGGGATGCAGCAAGAAAGGTGAGTGAAGGCGGTTCCCTTCATCGCTCGCTGGACCAGACGGGGTACTTTCCACCGATGATGCTGCACATGATCGCCAGCGGTGAAGCCAGCGGCGAGCTGGACAGCATGCTGGAGCGGACTGCGACGATGCAGGAGAACACCCTGCAATCCAAGATTGCCGCCATCGTGGGCCTGTTCGAGCCGATGATGCTGCTGTTGATGGGCGTGGTTGTGTTGATTATCGTGCTGGCAATCATGCTTCCGATCCTGAATATGAGCAACCTGGTTGGTTAGGCCAGGACCGGCAGGCCAACCCCATTTCCAAACCCAGAGATAGGGACAGATGAAGAGCGAAACAATGAAACATCAAATGGCACAACGGGGTTTTACCCTGATCGAAATCATGGTGGTCATGGTTATTCTGGGCTTGCTGGTAGCCATTGTGGCTCCCAACATCATGGGGCGAAGTGACCAGGCCCGCGTGACCGTCGCCGAAACCCAGATGAGCAACATCGCTAACGCGTTGGACCTCTACCGCCTTGATAACAGCCATTACCCGTCAACCCAGCAGGGCCTTGAGGCATTGGTGTCCAAGCCCAGTGGCAGCCCCGAGCCGCGGAACTGGAATCCGGAAGGGTACCTGAACAGCGTTCCCGAAGATCCCTGGGGTGCACCATACCAGTATGTGAACCCAGGCACGGAAGGCCCTTATGATCTCTACTCGTACGGTGCCGATGGCCGAGAGGGCGGTGACGGTGATAACGCCGACATCAGCGTATGGAAGGTCAGGGACTGATAGTGCTCTCCAGGACGCGACAGTCGGGCTTCACACTGATCGAAATACTCGTTGTCTTGGTGGTGGTTGGGCTGCTCGCGGCGCTTGCGGTTATGTCGATGGGTGGTAGCTCGCGTGATCGCGAGATGGAAAATGAAGTACGCGAGCTCTACCTGCTGATGCAGACCGCCTCGGAGCAGGCGATACTGAACAATACTGAACTGGGCCTGATCCTCGAGGAAGACAGCTATCGTTTCGTCGCCTGGGAAGAGTTGAGTGGCGAATGGAAACAGCCAGCCGAGCGGATGTTCCGGACACGGAGTTTTCCGGAATGGATCACGGCGACTGAATACATCGAAAGCGATACCCCACGCCTGGCGTCTGACGAAGATGAACTGAGGCCGGATGTGGTGTTTTTCTCCAGCGGCGAAACCACGCCCTTTGAGATTGAGTTCCTTGTTGGCCGCGATGATTCCCGGATGCATACCATTGCGTCTGATGGCGTCTCTCCCTTGGAATGGCGCCATCCCGGAAGCGAGGAGGTCGAGGAAGAATGAAGGGCCAGCGCGGTTTCACACTGATTGAGGTCCTGGTGGCTCTGCTGGTTTTCGGCCTGATTGCCACCGCAGCCGCTGAGGTGGGTAGTCAGTATATTTCCAGCTATGAGCGGATTCGGGACAAAACACTGGCTGGCTGGGTGGCGGACAATCGCATCAACGAAATCCGGCTTCAGGAAAACCTGCCCTCTATTTCAGAGAACTCGGAAGACATCGAATACGGCTCGTATCAATGGCAGGTAACCACTGCTGTCCTTGCCACCGAAGACCCGTCCATTCTCCGTGTTGAGGTCACCGTGGCTCAGTATCGCGGCAACAGACCTGAGCCCGCCCCGATCCACACGCTGTCTGCGTTTATTGGTGAGAACTGATGTCGGCCCCCATGATCATTGCTCAACACAGGTCGCGTCCCTCCGCCCAAGCTGGCTTTACCCTGATGGAAGTGCTGATCGCGGTTACCATCACCGCTGTTATCGGCCTAGGGGTATGGCAGGTGTTGGGCAGTGTGGTCTCGTCCAGGGACCGGGTCAACGAAGTCGCGGAACAGTTTGATAATATTCAACGCACCATGCTCTTGCTGGAGCGGGACATTACCCAGGTGGTGAACCGGTCCGCCCGTGACATTTACGGCGATTTCCGTCCTGCTCTGACCAGCCGTGAGGAAGAGTTTTCATTGATTCTCACCCGCCAGGGCTGGCGCAACCCACTGGGCACTCGCCGCAGCAGTCTGCAGCGGGTGGGCTGGGAATACACCGGGGATGAATTGCGCCGGCGGTACTGGGTAACCGTCGACAGGGGGCAGGAAGACAACAGCCAGGACCTTCTTCTGCTCTCGAACGTCACTGAGTTCACGGTTCGTTTTCTCGATGATCAGCGAAACTGGCGGGATGAATGGCCTGATGAAGAGAGTATGGCCAATATGACACCGGGTACGCGCCCCGATATTCCCTTACCGCTGGGTATTGAGGTCACCATTGAGCATGAACGTTTTGGAGAGCTGGTAAGAACCTTCACGCTTCCTGATTTTGACAACGACGTTGCCCAGGGTGTGGTGAATAGCGTCAACGATGCCGCAGACGATCAGGACGATGATCAACAACAGGATCAGGATCAGAATCCAAACCCAAACCCTGGCCAGGACTCATCGGGGACAGGAGTGACGGGTGGCTAAACATCCATTCATTGGTAGGCACGGTGGTCGCCAGAGTGGCGTTGCACTGATCATGGTGCTCCTCGCCATGGCGCTGGTGGTCATGCTGGCAACAGGCATGACACAGCAGCAGAGCGTGCGGGTATTCCGAGCCAGCCACTACCTTGCCCAGCAGCAGGGGCACAGCGTGGCCCTGGGTGCGGAAGCCTTTGCCCGCCAGATTCTGGTGCGCGACTTTGAGGACGACAAGGAGAACAACCTCATGGTCGACAGCCTGGACGAATTCTGGGCAAAGAATGCCGCCATCCTCCCGCTGGACGACAACGGCGTGGCGGAGGTCCAGATTGATGATCTCGGTGGCAGGATCAACCTCAACGACCTGGTAAGCGCCAACGGGCAGGTCGACCCCATTGTTCGTGATCGAATCGCCCGTTTGCTCCAGGTGCTCGAAATCACCACGGTCAATGTCGATGCGCTGGTGGATTGGATCGACCCGAACGACCAGACCGTCAGCGCGTATGGGGCCGAGGACGGTCAGTACCTTTCTGCGGATCCGGCCTACCGGGCCGGCAATCAACCCTTTGTTGATGTTTCTGAGCTTCGCATGATTGATGGTATGACCGAGGAAGCTTATCGGGCACTGAGACCACACGTAACGGCGTTACCGGTGACGGGGTTGGGCATCAACGTCAACACCGCGACGGCACCAGTGCTCAGGTCTCTCCATGAGGAACTGACACAGGCTCAGGCAGACGCTATTCTGGAAAGACGCACGGAAGAGCGCTTCGAGAATGTACAGGACTTCCTGGCAATAGATGAATTTGCGGGGAGGGGGATGAAACCCACGGGCCTCGGTCTGCAAACCCGTTTTTTTGAAGTAGTATCGCGGATTACCTACGATAACCGGGTTGCCAACCTGGTCAGCACGGTTTATCGAAGCCCGGAAGGCGAGATGCAAACCGTGTCTCGTGACACCGGGCAAAAGAATCGTATTACCAAGGAACCGTTCACGATCTCCGGGGAATAGGGAAGTCCGGAGCCGGAAAACCGTTACAAAAAGAACCGATAACCCCCAGAGGGTTTCGAAAAAGGAAACTGTTCAGAATGTCATATCGCCTCTACGTCAGGCCACGGCCACCGTTCGCGGACCTCGACGCCAACCCGGAAGCCCAGTTGTACAATTGGGTGCTGGTGGATGCCAGTGGAGATGCCCAGGCCCGGGGAACCGCGGATTCACGAGACACCATCGAGCAGACTCTGACCCAGAACGATCTTGAGAATGTGCTGTTGGTGGGTCTCATTCCCGGCGACGAGGCGCTCTTCTGCGTAGCGGACATTCCCGCCAAACAAACGCGATTTGTTCATCAGGCGCTCCCTTACGCGGTTGAGGAGCAGGTTGCCCAGGACATCGAAAGTGTTCATCTGGCCCTGGGTAACCGCACGGAGAAAGGTTTTCGGGTGGCGGCCATAGACCACGGGCAAATGGCCGAATGGGTGGTGATGTTCAGTGGTTGGAATCATCTTAAGCTGGATGCGATCTACCCGGATTCAAGCTTGCTGCCGTTGACTGAAGGCGGCTGGTCGGTGTGCTTGGATGGCGATTCCGCCATGCTTTCCAGTGATCAGGGGGAGTGGCTCAGTGTTCATGCGCGAAATCTCGCGATGTTTGCGCAGACGCTGGCGCTTCCACCGTCTGATGAGGTGGTCGCCGAGGTGCCGGTGACCGTTTACGGCACTGAGCAGGAATTTGAGCACCAGCAGGCGGACCTGAGCGAGCTGAAATCGTCAGGGCGCCTGGTAGTTCGCGAGGAAACGCTGGAACTGATGCCACTGGAACTGCTGGCACACTCCCACCATCATCACCTTTGCCAACCGATCAACCTGTGCCAGGGGGCCTACAGCATCCGCACGGGCAAATCGAGTGCGCTGGGCGCATGGAAACCGCTGGTTGCCGTGGCCTGCGTATGGTTTGTGATCCAGATTGGCGTGGAAGTCGGCATGGGATTCTACTACCAGCAGCAAGCCGATGATATCCAGGAGCAGGCGATGGCAGTTTATCGTGAGGCTTTCCCGGGAGACGCCAGGACCCATTCCGGTAACGTGCGCCGGGTTGTTGAGGGACAGTTGCGTCAACTTCAGGCGGAAGGGCCAAACGCCGGTTTTCTCACGTTGATGAAGTACACGGGTGAACAGTACTCGAAGATTCCCGATTCACGCGCTGTCACCTTCAATTCGGTGAACTACAGCCAGAATCGCGGGGAACTTGTGGTCGATGTGCGTGCAGACAGCTATGACAAGCTCAGCACCCTGAGAAATGGCCTGACCAGTCGCGGATTGGAAGCGAAGATCGGCTCGGTGGTTAATGAATCCAATGGCGCCCGCGGGCGTCTGACGGTTTCCGGAGGATAATGGCATGTTAAACAGGATCAAGGAGCAGCCAGCCGTCGGAAAGCTCATCGCCCAGTATGACCAGTTGCCTCGCAGGGACCAGCAGGCTCTGTCTGTTCTTGCGGTGGCCGTTCTCCTCGGCATTCTCTACTTCGGAGTCTGGCGCCCTGCCACGGGTTTTCACAACGAAGCTGTCGAGTCTAGGGAGCGTGCCACTGAACTCTTGGCGTGGCTTGAGGCTAATCGTCAGTCATTGGAGCGTCTGTCCAGTGCCAACTCGTCTTCGGGGGACGCAGGTTCTGATACGCCGGTAGACGGTAGAGCACTTATGGCGCTGGTGACGCGCAGTGCCAGCGAATCAGGCCTTTCGCTTCAGCGCTTCGAGCCCAGTGGTGAGAACGCCATTCGCGTCTGGCTCGAGGGTGCACCGTTCACCGAGGTGGCCAACTGGTTGGAACGTCTGAACACTAGCCACGGTGTTCAGATAGATCAAGCGTCCATGGACCGACAGAACGATCCAGGGATCGTATCCGTACGTCTGACGTTAACGATTTGAGGCAGATACTGGAGAACATGTGATGAGTGACGGCACACAGAACAAGAATAGCCAGGAGCCAGTCATTGTTCGACTCGATGGAAGTGCCCGAAATGAGGCGATTTCCATATTAGTCCATGCGTATCGGGATGAACCGACGTTCCAGTACCTGTTTGATCATCGTCGGCCTGGCTATCAGCAGCGCGTGCGGGCCACGGTGCGGGAACTGATTGATCTCTATTTTGGTCTGAATCAGGATGCGGTGGGTGTGCTGGTGAACGATACACTTGTTGCCGTTGCCTTCATTGGCGAGCCGGAGCTCCGGCTGAACCTCGCGGAGCAGCTTAGCTGGCGCATTCGCATGGTTCTGACAGCCGGGTTTGCCTCTACCCGTCGTTACCTGGATTACCATGAGAAAATTCGGGAAATGCTACCCCAGCCTCTGGCTCACCAGTTGCCATTGATGGGAGTGAATCCGAACTATCAGAACAAGGGGTATGGGCGACTGCTGTTATCCACGGTTGAGAAGCTCTGTGCGGAAAATCCCCGGGGAAGCGGGCTTGTCCTGGATACAGGCAACAGCCGCTACCTTCCGTTCTACGAGTCCGAAGGGTTCCGGAGCCTTGGCACCATTCGCCTGGGAAGCTTTGAGGATCACATACTATTCCGTGAGGTCCGCCCCGACGAACAGGCGGCGGTCTCCGGTTGAACGAACAGATTGTCGAAAAAGACAGGAGACGCTGTGTCTGACAGACAGGATTTTGATCTTATTGTTGTGGGTGCCGGTTCCGGTGGTGTCAGGCTGGCACGCATGTCCGCGGCCAAGGGCGCTCGTGTGGCTGTGGTGGAATCGCGCTATCTTGGTGGAACCTGTGTGAATGTTGGCTGCGTCCCCAAGAAACTGTTTGTCTATGGTTCCCACGCGGGTGAAGACATCGAGGACGCTGCGGGCTATGGCTGGAACGTGCCAGGAGATCAGGTCAGTTTTGACTGGACCAGGCTGGTTGCCAACAAAAACGCCGAAATCGAACGTCTTAACGGTATCTATGGGCGCATGCTTGCCAATGCCGGCGTTACGGTTATCGAAGGCACCGCGACACTGACCGATGCTCACACGGTGGTAGTGGGAGAGCGGTCCTATACCGCGAAGCATATCACTATTGCCACCGGCAGTTGGCCCGTGGTCCCGGATGTGCCAGGCAAGGAATGTGTTCTTACCTCGAACGAGATGTTCTATCTGCCGCAACTGCCGAGGCAGGCAGTGGTCTGGGGTGGTGGCTACATAGCGGTGGAGTTTGCCGGTATTCTTGCCGGGCTTGGCGTCGAGACAACACTTCTCTATCGCGGTGATCTGTTCCTTCGGGGCTTCGATGACGACGTTCGTGAGTTTACCGCTCAGGAAATGCGGAAAAAGGGCGTGGACCTGCGCTTTGGCGTCAATATCGAATCCATCGAGAGCGAGGACACTCACTACAACGTCAACCTGACCGATGGCTCCCGGCTGAATACCGGTCTTGTGATGGCGGCGACCGGGCGCCGTGCGTTGGTGGACGGCCTGGGACTTGAGGCGCTTGGGGTTCAGCTCAGTGCCTCGGGCCATGTGGTTGTGGACGATCACTTTCAGTCCGCCGTACCCTCGATTACAGCTCTTGGCGATGTTATCGGCACCCCGCAACTGACGCCGGTGGCGCTTGCCCAAGGCATGGTACTGTCCCGCCGACTGTTCGGAGACGGCCAGGGCGAGATGGACTATACCTGCATTCCTACGGCGGTCTTCTGCCAGCCCAATATCGGAACGGTCGGCCTGACGGAAGCAGAGGCGAGGGAAGCCGGGCATAAGCTCCGTATCTACCAGTCGGAGTTTAAACCGATGAAACATACCTTGAGTGGGCGGGATGAGCGGTCACTGATGAAACTGGTGGTGGATGCTGACACTGACCGGGTGCTGGGTGCTCACATGGTTGGGCCCGATGCCGGAGAAATAACCCAGGGGATAGCGGTTGCCCTGAAAGCTGGCGCGACCAAAGCGCAGTTCGACAGCACTATTGGTATTCATCCGACCTCCGCTGAAGAGTTCGTCACCATGCGCGAGCCCGTCGCGTAATCTTGCTAAAAGCCGCTGGTTACACCCGTATCCAGCGGCTGAGTACCGTTCTCAGGTTTTCTTTTCTCACTGGCTTGGCGAGGTAATCGTTCATGCCTGCCTCTCGACAGCTGGTCTCGGTTCCCGGAAGGGCGTCCGCTGTCAGTGCGATAATGGGAGTTCCGCCCTGGCCGTTGCTCTTTTCCCATTCCCGGATGCAGCGGGTGGTTTCATAGCCGTCCATCACCGGCATCTGGCAATCCATCAGGATAACGTCGTAGCCGGAGTGATTGGTTCGAACCAGTTCCAGTGCCTCCTCACCATTGGCTGCAGCGTCTGTCTCAAAGCCCAGCCGCCGGAGCAGGGCAGTGGCGACCCTTTGGTTCACCATGTTGTCCTCCACCACAAGAGCACGGGCTTGCTCGCCTCCGGTTTTGATGGGGCCCTGATCTGCGGCCTCAACATGATCGACCCGGTTTGCCAATTCAAAGGGCAGCTCGAAGCGGAACTGCGACCCTTTCCCAATGTCGGTCTCGACTTTGACGTGACCGCCCATCAGCTCAACCAGTCTCTGGACCAGCGAAAGCCCCATGCCGGTTCCACCATAACTGCGTGAATCACCCGTATCGAGTTGCTCAAATGAGTTAAAGATGTCGTGAATCCGTTCGACAGGAATGCCGCAGCCGGAATCGCTGACGGTGCAGTTGAGCACCAGGCAGTTATCCTCAACAGAGAAAAAGTTTGCCTGTACTTTGATGAAGCCGTCGCCTGTGAATTTGATGGCATTATCGATAAGACCCGCCAGGATCTGGCGCAGGCGTGGTGAGTCTCCCAGCACAAGCAGGCGATCCGGCCAGTCTCCGATAAACTTGGTGGACAGCGCCAAACCTTGCTGCTCGGCGACATGACGGTAGCTGGCGGTGCAGTTGGTGATGAGTTCTTTCAGGTCAAACTCGCGGTTATCCAGTTCCAGCGTACCCCGGTCAATATGGGAATAGTCCAGGATGTCATTGATGACCGTCAGCAAGTCCTCAGTGGACTGCCGCGCCGTTTGGAGATAGTCCTTTTGCCGAGCACTCAGGGCCTCGTCGGTCACAAGTTCGATCATTCCCAGAACACCATTGAGCGGTGTGCGTAACTCATGGCTCATGGTGGCAAGAAATTCGGATTTGGCTCGATTCGCCATCTCCGCGCGTTCCCGGGCTTTTTCAGAAGAAGCCAGGGTTTCGTCCCGGGATGCCTTAAGGTTCCTCAGATGCCTGGAGAGAGCATTGAGGCTTTCCTCCAGTTCCCGGGTTTCGCGGGTGGCGCCGGCAAGGCCGACCTCAACTTCCTCGTATTCCCGATTGGTCAGTTTTGCAACTCGGCGGGACAGGCCATGGATCGGTGAGACGATACTGTTCAGCGAGTGTTTGACGATTAGTAGCGTAAACAGCAGCAGTGAAAATCCAACCGCCAGTGATGTCCAGAGTATATCCTGCCGGCGTGCTGCGAGTTGGGCTTTGTTGACGCCCACCTGAACAGTACCGACGCGAAGCGCTCCTGACCCGAATCCGTAGTTGGGCTCAAACCATTCGGTCTGGCGATCCTCCCCCAGATCGAGCGGTTGCTGCAGTATCTCAGATTCGAAGACGTCGAAGGTTTCCTCGGCACTGATATTGCCCGGGTCGTCCGTGGACACAAAGCCAACCTCTTCGCCCACCACGTTGGAGACGCGTATCCATTGGGCGCGGCTGCGCCGCAGCGATTGCGACAGTATCTGTTCCAGGGACGCCGTGTTCCCCGAAACGACGGCGTATTCAACCGCCGGCGCCAGGCTGTCAGCCAGCATCTGACTGCTGTCAGCCAGGTCCTTGCGGGCGTCATCAAGCCGAGCAGACGTAAAGAACACCATCAATACGATAAACATGACGATCGCTGGTGCGGCACCCAGTAGCAGAAGCTTCCGCGTGAGGGAGACTGGCCTGCCCATACGCTTACTCATCAGACGCCTCCTCAGAACCGGCTAACCGCTCGCTAATAGAGTTGATGATCTCCTGACGGTCGGGCAGCGGAATGTTCAGGGAACGCGCAACCTGGTCGTTGAGCTCAATCCTGAAGACATCGGGATAGGCGGGCGGGGGGAACTGACCATCGCGGCGGTATTGTTCTATGTAATTCGCTGCCAGTTTGGCAATCTCGGTTAAAGGGGTATAGGTAGACGCCAGCGATCCCGCTTTGACATAAGCCTGACTCGGGCCGATGACAATCCGGTTACGACGATAGGCCGTCAACAAGATGTGCTTGATGGTTCGGGGGTTGTATATACCACTGTCCGGTGCGGCGAGAATAAAGTCACCGTAGTTCAGCGCGTGAATGAGTGTTGGTATCAGGTCGTTGTCGGAACTGACGACAAATACTCGCGCCCGGAGCCCATAAGCTGGAAGTTCATCAACCAGGGACTCGTAGAGTTCGACGGTCTCGGGACGGGCAAGCATCGCCACCCGGGTGGCATGAGGCAGGATCTCCTTTCCAGCGACGGCCTGCCTGATTAATGGGGGGTTGTACAATATGCCTGAAACCGAACCTTCAGAGCGTCCCGCATATCCACTGATAAACGATTGATCCACAAGCAAAGCCAGGATAGGCACATCACGATTCTCTTGCCGAACTCGAGTAAAGGCTTCTGGCCCGAGCGTAATAACGGGCGTGGTTTTGTCCTGAGACGTCTGGCCGCTGCTGAAGGAGCGAATGTTGACGGTGCTGCCCAGCGCCTCCCTAAGAAGGGTGATCATGCGGCGGTTCAGAGCGGAGTTCTCGGAACCGGCCAGATACACCTGGGAACCCGACGAGGATTGCGCGTAAACAGGCTGAAAAGGCACAGACAACACGAAAAGCAGGAACAGTACGGCACCGCCCAGGGCGCGCCGACTGGCATGGCCGCCTGATTCTTTCCCCATTTTGGTGTTGTACGTTGGTTTCATACCGTCCAGGGTCGGGTATCGTCCGTGTGATGCCTTTAGAATCTTACGCCGACTTCAGCGAAGAACTGGTTATGATCCCTGATGATGTTATCAGGACTCAGATCCGTCGTGTCCTTATCCAGATAGTGTTGCATGGTAACGGCAAACTCATAGCTGTAGCCGGTTTTGAAAATGTGCCTTGCCAGCCTCAGGTCCAGACGTTCGAACTGTGAACGCCGGAATTCATCCGCAAAATAGAATGCCGCCGATGAGGTCAGGTTGAAAGGCAGATCCTGTATCCACGCAAAACTTCCTGAATGCCTGACTGACAAACGCCCCAACAGGTCAATGGCATATTGTTTGTCACCGGCATCACGATCATTGGCGCCGGTATAGCGGCCGTCCTGATCCAGATAAGCATAGCTCATCCTCAGTTTTGTATCGGGAAAGTCCAGTGACGCCTCTACTTCAAAGCCTTTCTGATCGAGTGCGACATTGTTGTCGATGGTCCAGTCTTCTTCATTGATGATACCGCTGATCATGTCCCGAAGCTTGTCGTTGAAATAGCGAACTTCCAGTGACAAGGTGGAACTGTCCAGATAGTACTGGCCAAAATAGCTTATTTCCCGGGAGATTATGTGCTCTTCTTCAAGTGTTTTACCATACGTCGACGTGGCGGGGTCGACCAGATTCGCGACCAGGAATCGTTGCCCTTCAAGAAACGTGTACGGTGGCTGAACATTCCTGGGACGATAGGACCAGTCCGGATTCTGTTCGAACGCATCCGGTGTGCGTACTGCCTCGGAGTAGACAAATCGGAGCGTGTGGTTGTTGGCCAGGATGAAGTTGGCCGCCACCCTGGGTGAAAAGTAGCCTTCGTCCGTGGTGGTGGTTTTTTCCCAGTTGCCGCCGGCGTTCAGGGTGAGCCAACGTAAAGGCGAGTACTCAAGGTTCGCAAAAACCTGTGACTGGTAGTTGTTACCGCGGCCATTGAAATAGGTCTCTGATCGATAGGTATCCTTACGATAACCAAGACCCGATACCAACTTCAGATCCCGGTTGAACAACAGGGTATCCTGGATTTCGAACTCCAGGCGGGATTCCTCAATGTCTTCATTCAAATTTGCCCTGAAAGGGTCTACTTCGTTGGCAGTGCAGGGTTCGAGATCAAAGCTGTTTCCCTGAAGAATATTGTTAAAGGTATCCCCGGGAATGCATATGCTCCAGCGCTGCCGCCGATCATAGTTCTGGAAGCTGGCCTGAACATGATAGAAATGGTTTTCGGAGGTCGTCACGTTCAGGCGGGTTTGTAGATAGTAGTCGTCGACGATGATGTCAGGATGGTCATCGGCGCCGAGCTTACCGTTCTTGATCTGGTCCTCCTCATTGACGCCATCCACCACACCGCCGCGCAGGTCCAAACTGTATTGGCTGTTCAGGAACAAACTGCTGTCGTAGTTAAAGGTGTTGATGTCATAGCCATCATGGAAAGGGTAGTAGATGTCGTCGTCTACTTGCTCGTCAAAACCGTCAGATTTGCGTTTCTCGTAGGCCAGTCGCCAGTTATAGTCACCTGAGACGTTGCCGGCGGAACCAAACACCCGTTTATAGCCTCTGGAACCGGTAATGGCGCGGGTTTCAACGCCGGCCGTATCCTCGGGCGCGCGGGTGATGATATTGATGGTTCCGAGGAAGGCATTGATGCCATACGCGGCGCTGTTTGGGCCGCGGCTGACCTCGATTCGTTCTATCAGCTCCAGGGGAACCGGCATGGTATTCCAGTCCATGTCGGACAGGTTAGGGCGGTATGACGTACGGCCATCGACCTGAACCTGCAATCGGCGCTGCTCATAATGTACAGTACCGTGGTAACTGGTCACCGGGTTGTTGCTCCCAACCTCGGCTACCGTCATGCCAGGGACCAGGCGAAATACTTCAACCAGGTTCATGATGCCGAGATCCCGGATCATTTCGCCGGTGATGATGGTGGTCGTGCCGGGCACACGTGACTTCGGTTGCCTGAGACGGGTTGTGGTCAGTACCTCTGGAATTCTGGAATCCATTTCAAAGGCTTCCGGTGAATCGCCAAGCGCTGCCAGCTCGAAAGTTTGCTCGTTGCTTTCCTCCGCTACCGCCGCTACCACCGGAACAACGGCGATGAACGTGCCCGCAAACACCGAGATCAGGCGACTGCGATACGCATTAGGGCGAACAAGCCCCGGAATTTTAATGAGATAGGTCGTAACGGGCATGAGTGTCGTTTTATACTTTGCCGAGTGTGGGATTTTTTTATGGTGAACGCTTTTTTTATATCCTATGTGACCAGATTACATTTGTCTCTCTAAAATTTAATGAAAGTCTGATGAATGAGTTATAACTCTATGAATTGTTGGGAAGTATTGGGTATCGAGCCCACCGGTGATCATGCCCGTATCAGGGCGGCTTATGAGCAACAGGAAAAGTTCGCCTCTGGGGAGGAGCTTGAACGGTTGCGGCAGGCTTTCAAGGAAGCAACGGGCGGCGAGCCGCAAACGGACAACGAACCGTCCGATGCCGGTAATGAAGAACAGCCTCAGGTTGCTGATACCCCTGTGGCAGTGAGGCAGGAGGACCAGGAGCTGGATGCCTCGGAACGACAGGTGGTACGAGAGGTCGTGATTCAGGTCCGAGCTCTGCTGAACGATTCCAGCCGCAGTAAGGACGCGCAGATCTGGAAAGCCATTCTCGGGGAGCCTCCTGCAGATCAGCCTCATGTTCGCAAGGAAATTGCCGACGCGCTGGAGCCTCAGGTTCGGCCGATGGCGGAAAACGGCAGTTTCCCGGCGCCGGTTGTGCAGTTTCTGGCGGGATGGTTCGACTGGTATAGCCTGCGGGACGCGCAGGAGCATGACGCCGAGGAGGACATGGAGGCGGAAACGCCAACGGGTGATCAGCAGCCACAGGAAGAACTGCCGCCGCAGATGGTTAACTTCTGGCCCGCGGTGATAGGCTGGATTGTCGGCTTGGCCGTATTAGCAACCTTATTCAGTGGAATGGGGGGCGGCGGCTGACGCAGCCTCAATCCTGCGGCGATAGGTTTGGGCCAGCATCGCCCCTACAATAACCTGGATCTGGTTGTAACACATGATCGGCAGCACGATCATGCCAAATCCCGGATGCCCGGAAAACAGCACCTTGGCCATGGGCAAACCGGAGGCCAGGCTTTTCTTTGAGCCACAGAACACCACGGCGGCTTCGTCCTCCAGGCTGAATCCAAACCGGCGAACCACAAACATCGCCAGCACCATAAAGAACCCCAACAGCGCGAAGCACAACCCAATGGCCAGCAGAATCGCCTTCAAAGGCAGGTTTTGCCACAGGCCGCTTGCAACGGAATGGGAAAAAGCGGAATACACGATCAGCCAGATCACGAATTTGTCGTAGCGGGAAGCAAGCATTTCGTGCCGTGCCAGGAAACCACCCAGCAGAGGGCGCAGGCCGTGTCCAACCGCAAACGGCAGAAGCAGTTGTAGCACGATGTCTTTGAGCGCCTCAGCGACCGAAAACCCGCCGTCGCCCGACGTGCTCACCAGTAGCAACAGCAGGAATGGCGTCAACATCATGCCAAACACATTGGAAGCGGCGGCGCTGCAGATGGCGGCGGGCACGTTGCCCTTCGCCATGGCCGTATAGGCGATCGAGGAAGAAACGGCCGACGGCAGTACGCCCAGATACAGGAACCCCAATCCCAGGTCCGCCGGCATCCACTGAGGCGCAAAGCGGCTGATTTCGTTGATGGGTAGTGCCACCAGGGGGAAAAAAACGAAGGTGAAAGCGGTAATGATGATGTGCAGGCGCCAATGGGTGGCACCGGCCACGATCTGTTCACGTGAAAGCGCCGCGCCATGAAGAAAAAACAGGAGTGCCACGGCCACAGTGCCTGCGGTTGCCAGGGCGTTGGCGGCATCACCACGCACCGGCAGGAACGTGGCAAGGACAATCGCACCCAAAAGCAGTAGCGTGAAAGTATCGAGCCTGAATTTCATCGACGATTTTTCCCCAAGGCTTTAAGGCTTGGCTGCAGTAAGGCCCTCGACAGAGCTTCCGCTTTCACGGGGTCCTGTCGTCGGATCGCGGCGAGTAGCAGTTCATGATCCTCCTGGGAAGGTTCAGGAAGTTCTGAGTCGAGTTCGGTCAGTTCAATAGTTTGCGTCACCGAATGGGCAAAATAGTCGTACAGCTCCGACAGGGCGGGGTTGTGTGACGCTGCGACCAGGGCCGTATGAAACGCATGATCGTGACGGATTCGGCTTTCAACATCGTTACCGGCTTTCGCCCGTTCATCCAGGGCAAGCGTCATTTTCTCCAGGTCCGTTGCGTCCCTAAGCTCCGCAGCGAGCTTCGCTGCCTCAGTTTCCAGCATGATCCTTACTTCGAGCTTGTCTCTTAACTGAGCGCGGTTGATCCTTCGCAGGGTTTCACCCGCGTCCTTTGTGGCTCGAACGTAGGTGCCATCCCCCTGACGTGTCTCCAGCATGCCGACATGTACCAGGACTCTCACCGCTTCACGAACGGTGTTACGGCTCACGCCGAGGGACTCCGACAGTTGCGCTTCAACGGGCAGACGTTCGCCAATCGCCCAATACCCTTTTTCAATGGCCTGGCGCAGGCTTTCTATGGCGGTTTCGACGAGAGAACCCTTGGAGATTCTGGCGAGCTGCATGTTTAAGATCCTGGTAAATGATGACCCAATCATCCTACGAATAAACTCGAGCTGTCAAATCAATGGGCTTGGACAGAGCAAATAGAGGCTAAACGGAAGGGTTCAGGAACTCGTAGTCATCCGGGTTCACCTCTCGCGTGGCCTTGCGGTAGGTGAAGGTAAAGCCGGGCCAGTTCACCGTGTTCTTACCATCACTGTCCAGATACCAGGAGTGGCAACCAGAGTCCCAAACGCTGTTTTTAAGCTTTGTCTGAACGCCCTCAGAGAACGCTCGAAGCCGATCTGGTTTTACATCCATCGCCGTGCCGGGTGTTGCGTTCAATGTATTGATGCAACCGAGCACGTACCGGACCTGAGATTCCAGCATGTACACGATGCTGTTGTGGGCGAGGTTTGTGTTGGGCCCGTAGAGCATGAAAAGGTTGGGGAACCTGGACACTGTAATGCCTTTGTAGGCCTCCGACCCAGTGGCCCAAGCCTGGTTAAGCGACACGCCGTCGCGGCCGGTGATGTTCATCGGCGACAGGAATTCCGAGGCTGCAAATCCGGTCCCCAGGATTATCGTGTCTAACCGGTGCAGAGCGCCGTCGGTGGTAATTACGCCTTCCTCTACGACACGCTCAATGCCAGTGGTGACGAGCTCAACGTGAGACTGATCAACGGCTGAATACCAGTCGTTGGAAATCAGTATTCGTTTGCAGCCGATCTTATAGTCCGGAACCAGATGCCTGAACTTCTCGGGATCGCGAACCTGGTGTTTGGCAAAACGCTTCGCCTGCCAGGCAAAGATTTCGAGCAAGCTGTTAAAACGGGTGAATGCCAGGGCGCGAGTTTCATTCTTCCAATAGATCAGGGAACGATAGATGCGGTCCCAGGCTGGAGCCTTCTGGAACAGTGCCTGCTCCCATTTATAGAACGGTCGGTCGGGTTTCGGCAGCACCCAGGCAGCGGAGCGCTGGAAAAGGCTGAGAGATCTTACCTTTGGCACTATTTCCGGCACGAATTGAATGGCGCTGGCACCGGTGCCAATCACGCCAACATTCTTGCCGCTCAGGTCGTAGTTATGGTCCCAACGGGCGGAATGGAACGTCGTGCCTGCAAAGGTATCCAGGCCGGGAATGTTTGGCCATGCTGGCTGATTCAACTGGCCGGTAGCGGTGACAATGATATCGGCTGTCTGAGACTCTCCGTCGGTAGTGGTGACGGTCCAAGTGTTGGTGGCTTCGTTGAAAACCGCGCTGGCGACTTCCTTGTTAAACTGAATATGCCCCGCTAAATCATATTTCTCAACACAGTGCTGCATATAATCAAGAATTTCCGGCTGCAATCCGAACTTTCTTGACCAGTCGTGTTTGGGCTCAAAGGAGAAGGAGTACAAGTGAGACTGAACATCACAGGCCGCACCGGGGTAGGTATTATCTCGCCAGGTGCCTCCAACCCCGGACGCCTTTTCCAGGAGGGTAAAGGTTTCTATTCCGGCATTCCGGAGCTGGATGGCCATGCACAGGCCGCCAAAACCGGTGCCAATGATGATCACAGACGGTGTGGTACTGCGGACACTCTCGTTCACGGAATCTTCCCTTTGACGTTATTATGGGAATTCGGATACCGGGTAGAGTATACGTCTGACGCGACTTGCGGTAGATGGTCAGAACCGGATTAACGCAGAACCCCATGTAAACCCGCCGCCAAAGGCTTCCAGCAGAAGCACCTCATTTTTCTGGATGCGACCATCGCGAACGGCAACGTCCAGCGCCAGCGGAATTGACGCAGCAGAGGTGTTACCGTGCTTGTTGACGGTCACCACCACCTGGTCCATGGACATGTTCAGCTTGCGAGCCGTGGCCGCGATAATCCTCAAATTCGCCTGGTGCGGTACCAGCCAGTCCACATCGGATTTCTTCATCTGGTTGGCTTCCAGGGTTTCGTCCACAATTCTGCCCAGGGTGTTCACGGCAATCTTGAACACTTCATTGCCCTTCATGTGAACATGGCCTTTGCCGGCCCGAACCTGGTCGAAGCCATCGCCAATACCAAAGGGTACGTGGAGCAGGTCTTCGTATTTGCCGTCAGCATGGATGTGGGTCGAGAGAATGCCGGTTTCCTCGCTGGCCTCCAACACTACGGCGCCGGCACCGTCACCGAACAGCACACAGGTGCCTCGGTCTTCCCAGTCCAGAATGCGGGAGAACAGCTCTGCGCCAACCACCAGAACCTTCTTGCTGCTGCCGGTTTTGATGAACTTGTCAGCAACCGATAACGCATAGACAAACCCGCTGCAAACAGCCTGGATATCGAAAGCCGGGCAGCCATGGATATCGAGTCTCGCCTGTAGAATGCACGCCGAGCTGGGAAAGATCTTGTCAGGGGTGGATGTGGCGAACACAATCAGGTCAATGTCGGCAGGCTGAAGTCCGGCGGCTTCAATGGCCCTGCGGGATGCTTTTTCAGCAAGATCGACGGTGGTTTCACCTTCTACAGCGATGTGTCGCTGCTCAATGCCGGTACGCTCACGAATCCACTGGTCGCTGGTGTCGACGATTTTCTCCATGTCTTCGTTTGTCATGACATTCTCAGGCAGATAGGAGCCCGTGCCGACAATTCGCGCGTACGTCATGTGCTAGTTTCCTCAGGTGAACGGATCAATACTCAGATTCTTTCAATCATCCTATACCCTATTGATCGCCCCCAGCTATTAGCGTTTTGTCAAAGATGAGCGGGAGATACCCCGGAAAAGCTGGTACTCAGCCTGTAATCAGCTATACCTGTAGACAGGAACTCTTGTTGTGAAGGAGTGCTGCTGATGACAGACCTTCCCCTCGGTATGAAGTATTACCTGCTTATTCTCACCTCAAGCCTGATTGAAGACCTCAATGACTATGGCGTCAAATGGATTGCGAACGAACCGGGCATTGCGATTCGTGACGTTGAAAAGGCGTTTTTCTGCGCCCGGGCCCTCGAAAGCAGGATGCCGGACGAACCTGGCCAGGCGGACCCGCGCCTGTGGTCGGAGCTTATGAAATCTATCCATACCATTCGGCGCGTCCTGGATGTGGTCGAGAAAACCACGTTCGATGCCGTGATCGCCGAGGCCCTGGAAACCACGTCCGATATCGCGCGAGCAGATATCAAGCACGTCTTCGAACAAAAACGGGAAGCGGGGGAGGTGGATTTCCGTCTTCACGGACTTCTCAACACTAAACCAGATTCCGGCAAACCGGACCCTGCAGTGCGCGAGGCCTTCATGCTGAAGCGGGCACGTCGCTATCAAAGCTTTATGGCGTTCGACGGCGCCACACTGAACGCCGACGAGAAGGTGATATTGAACGATGCGCAATTGGTCGCCCGCCACATAATGGATGGCGACCGTGATAACCGTCGAATTGATGCACTGCTCGTTATGGGCGCCGTGCTGATTGAAACGGCCAGCGTGAGACCAAAAGCCAGGATCCCACGACTGATCCGGGAGAGCTTTGATCGCATGGCCACCAAGGCTGCGATGGCTCTCGGTGCCATTGTCTATCGTGACGAGTATCTTGAGTTTAAAGCTACTCTCGGATTGGAGCGGCTTGATTCGGATTTATAGGGAGCTGCTTTATAACGTTTTAACGGTTCACAACTCCCGGTGATGAATGGCATCCTGACTAACCACTCTGCGAAAAGAAGGAGACGAGGTAATGGGCATTTCCAACCACGAACTTCATAACGAATTCCCCCAGTTTGGCGAATTGATCGACGAACTGAGAAAGAACGACCCGACGTTCCAGCACCATTTTCGGCAGTACGCAGAGCTGGACCAGGAAATCGAAGGCCTGGAACGCAGGGATGCCCCGATCGGAGACGATCAGTTGCACCAGATGAAACAACAGCGACTGCAACTGAAAGATGATCTGTATAAGACGCTTGTAAAGAAGTCGAACGGGGCGGCATAGGTACAAGTTGCTAGGCTCAAAGGCCCCAAAACAAGGCCTCGTAGTGGTTTCCAAGTATGGGGCCGGACAGGAATCATCCATAAAATATGGTAACTACTTAAAACCGATTACGGTTTAACCCTTTGTTGTTATCGATAGATGGATGATTGAAATGAAAAGAGCCGCATCACTGTACAAAGGGTGGAGAATGAAGCGTAACTTCCTCCACCTGGTCCTGACCATGGAACCCCGTCTTCTGAAGGACGTTGGTTACCCACCTGAGCTTGTTGCACAGCGTCTGGATACACCGTTCTGGAAGTTCTGATCTGTTATAAAACAGATGACTATAGAGACATCCTTAGAAACTGGATGAACTCCCTGGCACGCCTTGGCAGGTACCGCCGATCCGAATACATTGCGTAGATCGAGCGGGGTACCGGCTCCGCGCCAAGCTTTAAATGCTGAAGCGTGCCGGCTCCAAGTTCCGCGGCCACATAGTCGCGAGGCACCATTGCGATGCCCAGCCCCTTTTTTACCGCCTCGATTAACATCATGGAGTTGTCCGCAACCAGCGGACCGGCGACGCTGACAGATTTTGTCTGGCCCGAGCCAGTCGAGAGCAGGAACTCCCATCGCTTTGCATCTGGGCTCATGCTGTACACAAGGCATTGATGGGAAGGCAGATCATCGATCGTGGCGGGCACACCTGCCTCGGCCAGATAACCTGGTGACGCCACCAGAATACGATCGAGCGACCCCAGCCGCATTGCAACAAGCGATGAGTCTTCCGGTGCTTCTATCCCCCGAATGGCCACATCAACGCCGCTTCCAACCAGATCGGTAAGTTGGTCGCTCATCTGTAGCCGAAGGGACAGCGACGGGTGTTCTTTCTTGAACTGGAGAATCAACGGGCTGAGAACCTTGATGGACAGGGAAACCGGGCTGGCAACAACCAACTCGCCCGACAGATCGCCGGTATCAGCAACGGAATCGAGCATTTCGCTGGTTTGCTCATTGATAGAAAGGCAATAGGTGTAGAATCGCTCGCCTTCGTCCGTAAAGCTGATCGTACGGGTATTGCGGTTGATCAGCTTCGAGCCCGTCCAGGATTCGAGGAACCGGACATACTTGGATATAACTGCATTCGAGCAGTGGAACTCGTCGGCAGCAGCCGTAAACGAGCCCAGCTCGTAAATTCGCTTGAAATACTCCACACCCTTGAGGCGGTCCATGCCGGCGCTCCACATCAGATCTTGATTGATGAGGGAATTATACAGGCAAGCGCCAGAGTGTGGCTGAATTCTACCGGGTCTGCCGACCAGACCCTTTGAATCGTCAAAACAGGGGCCTGCGCTGACAAAAACCGATGAGTTTCGGGGAATCGACGCGCATATCGGCAAAGGAGTTTTCACGAAACGTGTAGTGATCCGTGGTCGCAGCATCGGGATGATAGGGCTCGCAACCAACGGAGAAAAAACCATGAAACAACATGCGAGTACCGCATCTCATCAACCCGATGTAACATCCATGCTTCTGTTATTGGGCGTTGGCGTACTGATTGCCCTGATGCTGCCGCTTTCCAGGGCCGCCATGGACATCGGCATGACACCACTGGCGTACGCCTTCTGGCAGGCTTTGGGTGGCGGTATCCTGCTGGTTCTCTGCGGTCGCCGGGGTTCCCCGGTGCGATTCAGCAGGCCCCTGTTTCAATACTTTGGCATCAGCGGACTGACCGCCATTGCCGTACCCAATGCGCTGGCCTTCATTGTTGTTGCGAATATTGGGTCCGGCCTGACGGCGACTCTCTATGCGCTGCCATCCCTTGCCACCTACGGGATCTCCGTCATTCTGGGCATGGAAACACTGAGCAGGAAAAAGTCCATTGGGCTGAGTCTGGGCGTTGCCGGTTGTGTCTGGATTCTGTCGCCCAATCCGGCGGGCATCAATCCGGACTCGCTGCCATGGCTGCTGTTAGGTATGTTGGTTCCACTGTCCCTCGCTATTGGCAATGTGTATCGCACGTCTCACTGGCCGAAAGGGGCTACTCCAGAGCAGCTGGCCCCTGGAATGCTTCTCGCCGGTGCCGTACTGATTTTACTGGTGGTCGTGGTGACTGGGGGCGCACATTCGCTGCTTGTTAGCGGGATGGATCTCTGGACCATTGTGGCCGTTCAGTCTGTCCTGACTGCGATCAGTTATCGCGGCTTCTTTCACTTACAGAAGCGGACATCGCCAACGTTTCTCAGCCAACTGGGGTTCGTGATTACACCCGCTGGCCTATTGTTCGGGATCGTTTTCTTTGGTGAGTCTTATGGTTGGGCCGTGTGGGGTGGCGTGGTGCTGCTCTTGATAGGTGTTGTACTGGCAAACGGCGCCACCCGTGAACGCAAAACCTGCAACGCGGTCAGGAATCCTGGCTAAGCGCAACGTCGTCGTCGACACGCTCTGGGCCGGACTGCTGACGCCATGCCAATAGAAATATCGCGAGCCCGGCAACGGCGGTTGTGGCACCAACATACCCTGTGGACTGCCATCCAAGGCCGGCACTGATAGCCATCCCGCCCAGCCAGGGTCCAAGAGCATTGGCCACGTTGAACGCTGCGTGGTGAGAGGCGGCGGCCAGTGTCTGGGCACCGTGCGCCACGTCCATCAGGTGGGTTTGCAGCGCGGGCCCAAGGCCAACCATCAAGGCGACCAGGAAGCACATCACCAGCATGGTCCAGATGGTTTCTGTGGCGTAGGGATACAGAAGCAGCATGCTGATGCTCCACAACAACATCCAGCCAACGCTGCGGAACTGGAGGCGATCAAACAGCCAACCTCCGAGGATGTTGCCAACGAATCCTCCGAGCCCGAAGACCGCGAGTGCGATTGGAATCCAGAAGGGATTGACCCCGGTGACTTCCAACAATGTTGGAGCCATATAGCTGAATACACAAAACATGCCGGCAAACCCGATGGAGCCGATGGCGAGCGGATACCAGATTTCCGGGCGATTGAACGCCCGGATTTCCGAGAATGGGCTTTGCCGTTCCTCTTGTCGATTGAGAGGCAGGAAAAGAACAATCATCAATCCGGTAAGGGCTGCGATAGCACCCACAAACCCAAAGGCATACCGCCAATCCAGATGTTGCCCAAGAATCGTTGCCAGTGGGTTTCCGATCAACAGCGCGAGGGTAAGCCCCATCATGACCAGGCTCACGACCTTGGCGCGTTTGTTAAAAGGTACGAGTGAGGCGGCAACCAGGGCGGCAACACCGAAATAGGCGCCATGGGGGAGGCCGGCGATGAACCGGAACACCAGAAGTGATCCGTACCCCGGCGCCAGGGCACTGGCAATATTTCCCAGCGCGTAGAACGACATCAACAAGATCAGCAGGTGCCGCCGATAAAGCCTGGCACCGCCAATGGCCAGGAGCGGCGCTCCCACGACAACGCCCAGCGCGTACGCACTGATCAAGTGGCCGACCTGTGGTTCCGTAACCCCCAGATCCGCGGCAACGCCGGGCATCAGCCCCATGATGGCAAACTCTCCCGTACCTATCCCAAACCCGCCCATGGCGAGTGAGAATATGATCAGTGTAATCCTGGCGGGAGAGTAGGGAGCTTCCTGCAATTGAGAGGGCATGGGGTGGTTGGCCTTGGCTGCAAGTCAGTAAATTTGAAACAAGGCCGCCCAGTGTGAGCTAATCCAACGCATTTCGGAATACGCGTATGTCCTCAGATCAGCCAGCCGAAGAGGAAGTCGAATAACGAGCTGAAAAAACCGCCACTGCTTTTCGCGACAGTGGTGGATTCCGAAGTGTTGTCTGAGGTCGAACTCGTTGCCTGCGATGACTCCGAAATCTCCGGATTGCCAGAAGCCGTCGGTTCTTCTGGCAACTGGTAGTCAACATCCGTTGATGTCTCTTCGGTCGCCTCGGAAGGCACATTGAGAGCCACGGAAGGTTCTGCATCAACGGTTGAGAGCTCTTCGACCGTTGATGTCTCTTCAACAATTGAGGGCTCGTCAATGGTTTGGGGCTTCTCCATGGCTGAGGGCTCTTCAACAGCCGCAACTGCAACGGGTTCGGTTTCAGGTTCCTCTGCGATTTGAGGTTCAGGCTTTGGATCTTTAGCTAATTCCGTTTCGGGCTGAATCACAGGCTTATCGTTTGTTGCTACGATGGTCTCCGGAGCAGGTGCTGATTCTTCTTCCAAGGTTGGCGCTTCAGTCGATACTGGCACTGGCTCCGGCTTAACCTTCGGTTCAGGCGCAGCTGCAATGGGTTGTTTTGCACTGGGTGACCCGAAACGCTGCTTGCTGATTCCCGCGTCAGCCATCGCCCCCTCACGGCTTCGCGCGCTGTTGCCAGTCACGGCATCGCCATCCTTAACGGCGATTCCCAGGGCAGACAACGTTTGTGGGTCCAGATCGCCAGTGGCCTGCAACCCCTCTCGACCGGATTGATACTTCCGGATGGCCGAGCGCAGGGTGTCGTCCATCCACCCATCGGCCTTGCCAATATCATAGCCAGCACCGTAGAGGGCATTTTCAGCAGCAAAGATGGTGTCGGCAGGATCGGCCTGAGCGACTGCACAAAAGGACACCGTCAGCGCCGCAAGAAAGCCGGGCATCCTGGTAAAACGTGAATGGCTCATGGGTGAATCTCTCCCTGATACGCTGTATTTATAGCTATTGTTTGAGTATTGAAAGTATCAGTAATTGAACATGTCGCCCATGACGCAGTTAACACAAGCGGAAAAGGGTCCTAGTTCGACGTTTTAAAGCGACGCACCAGGCCGTTAAGGTCTTCCGCCATCTCCGCCAGGGAATTGCTGGATTGGTTAACGTGGGCAATATCGTCGGTGAGCTTGTCGATGGCACTACTACTGGCCTCCACGTTCTGAGTCATCTCAGCAGCGGTCGCCCGCTGTTGCTCAGTGGCACTTGCAACCTGCGTTGTCATATCCACAATCCGGTTTACGGCCGCCATGATTTCTGACAGAGCAGCGCCAGACTTGCCGGCTTCTTCACTGGCTTCAGAGGCCATCTGTTTGGCCTTGCTCATATCAACCACCGCGCCGGCGGCACCGCTTTGCAGATTCGAGACGATTCGCTCGATATCGACCGTTGAATCCTGAACCCGCTTGGCAAGCCCCCGGACCTCATCAGCAACCACCGAAAACCCACGGCCTGCGTCTCCCGCACGTGCTGCTTCGATGGCGGCATTGAGGGCGAGGAGGTTGGTTTGTTCTGCGATAGCCTGAATAACGTCCAGTACGTTACCGATCTCACCGGATTCCTGCTCAAGCCGTTGGATGCGCTTTGACCCTGCCTCGACCTGTTCTGCGAGTCGGGAAACGGATTTAACTGCGGTCGACACCGTTTCCTGGCCGGTTCCTGCCAGCTCGGCGGCCTGGCGTGCGGATTCATCTGTGTCACTGGTGTTGGACGCGATTTCGTCGGAGGTGGAGACCATTTCCTGCATCGCCGCCGAAACTTGAGTCACCTGGTCCCGTTGTTGTTCGGCATTGGCAGTGGTGCTGTTTGTAATGCCAGACAATGACTCAGATTCCGTACTGAGACGCCGGGACGACGCGACAATCCGGGAAATGATGTCTTCCAGGGTTTCCAGGAAGGCATTGACCGCTGAGATGAAATCGCCAATCTCGTCAGGGCGGCCCTTGGTCAGCCGGGTAGAAACGTCGCCTTCGTTATTTCCAATGTTTTCCAGGTAACCCAGAATTTCTGACCGGGCACGCTTGACGCTGTTACCCATCATACGGCTCATCAGCAGGGCGACCACCAGGCCCAGAACGACAGACGCAACGAATGCGGCGAGTGTCAGGTTGAGTGCCGTCTCGGTCTCTGCTTCCGCTTCGTCGGCCACGGTTTCGAGGGAGGCAAAAACCTCTTTCTCAAGATTCCTCGCCATGTCAGTGATTTGGGGGCCCAGTACGTCAAGCCTGTCTTCCTTTGTTCGGATCATCGCCTTTTGCTGAACCAGCAGCTCGTTGACCGAAGCCTGGTATTTCTCGAGTGCCGCTATCGCGGTATCGAAATACTGCCTGACGTAGTCGGGGACCGAATCCATGTCCAGAAACTCGAGCGCATCGGAAATATCCTCCATGGCATAACCCAATGCAGTTTCCGAGGATTCGTCGCCATCGGCAAAGAAGCGCTGTGAGGCCATTCGCATCATGAGGGTATCGTGAATCAGCTGTTCCAGAACGACGCGCAACCGGCTATCCGGTTCTCTGTTGGTAACGCCATCAATGGCCCTGCGCAGTGCCTCTGATGCTGTGGGGCCGTACTGGTCCAGTTCGTCGGCAATGATATTTTTTACTTGCTGCTTGGCGGGCACCAGTTCGCTTTTGAAGACATTCGCGTACTGCAAAGTCGCCTCTTCGATCTCTGCAACCAGTTGCACACGGTCGGCACTTTTGATCGTCTGTTGCGCTGCCGACAACTCCCTGAAGAAATCTGTCTCCAACTGCTCGAAGCGGGCCAGGATGTCTTCGTTACCGGTGGCGTAGTAGTCGAAGACTCTCAGTCTCATGGTGTAAAGGTTGATAAGCACACCGGTCGCAACGGCGGTTTCCGGTGCCAGATCCCTTGCCACCGTATCCATTCGCGCATCAAGGCTCTGAAATTCCCGGATGCTGTAAAAGGTGACGAGGGCGAACAAAAGCAGAATGAAAACAGGTGCTATCAGGAGTTTTCCGCTTACACCAAGCCGGCGTTCAATGAATTCTAGTTTTTCTACAGCCACTGGTCTGCCCCTCTATGCGTGTATGCGTGCGAGATCTCTTGGTTAACGGCTGTTCCGGCATAATCTGGAGCCGCCCAACCAATTTATTCAACGAAGTTTGCTTGGGTCGCAATCATGGGGGAAAGCTCCAGGTTCCAATGAGCCATGCCGCTTCGGCTATAGATGTAGTGCCCGCTCAGGGAATTCATTTTCGGAATGCGGGCGGGCTTGACTCCATTAAGGATGAGGGATGCCAAGCGAGCGGCGGTAATGCCCTCCTGGTGAGCTGAAATGGTGAAGCCGCCAATGGCTTGCTGCTTACCAATGTTGATATCCCAAAAGGAAAAGATGGGAACCCGGCTTTGATTGAACGCTCTGGTAATGAGTTCGTCCGGTGCGATGTAGGTGCCCTCTGCATCCCGGATGGTGTGGTGGGTGCCAACGATGATTGCATCGTACAGTTCGTGGGCCCGAACAACCGACTGCAACCAGGTGTCTTTGTCGTTGGTAAGGACGATGTCCAGTTTGGAGCCATATATTTCGGCACTTCTCTTGTCGCCGAAGTATTCATTGACTGCGTTTCGCATGGTGGGTGAGTCGTCCATTAATACAAGAAAGTGTTTATCCACTTTCAATACTTTCTGAAGATGACGGATGCTCTCCTCAAAAAATGGCCGTTCCAGCAAACCGGCGACCAAATCGTGTTCCAGGGTAGGGTGCTGCGCGGGACCGCCGTTGACACCCAGGAAAACAACCGGAATCTTCCGCTCAACCAAGTGGTTGGCCATGAGGGAGAATGCGTTGTCGTCTCCCAGAATGGCAATGTCAGGCTGGATCTCGGTAATGGATTGCTGGAGGCTGGCTACTTTTTGGGGCCATTCTGATTTCGGCAATCTTTTAGTGTCGAGGGCAAGCACGTGAATGTCGTGGTCGTCGCCCAGCACTGATTGGACGGCGGCGATGTAATCAGCGTCCCATTTATAGCCTTGATGATAGCTCTCGATAATCACCACAGTTTTGCTGAAACACAGGGGGCTTACTAGCAGAAGAGCCAGGAGGAGCGTACGCATTGGGTGTTCCTTATTATTGTCCGAGTGAAGTCTGCACCCGTTCTTTCTTGTTGAAAGCGCTTGTTTTTATCGTTATTCCGTTGAACCAAACAGGAACCGTGCCAGATTTCTAAGTCATTGTTTTATAGAAGCATTTGCGAATTGGTAGGCGTTGGGATTGGGAACATCCGCTCTGAGTGTCTGGTTTTAGCGACACAATGTTCAGAATGGGGATAAAGCTGTCTGATTTATCGGACAGTGCTGTCCTGATATCCGGACTTCGGTAGGGTAAGTTGGGACGGTCTCCGTGGCTCAGGCGTCTGTTTCGAACGTCGAGGCTCGGCGGGATGCCCAGGCGAACCCCAGTAATCCGACAATTGGGCCGGGAACCAGCAGCCAGGCCGCGTCCAGACCGATACGATCGAACAGCGCGGTGGTTGCAGCGATCGATACCACGGTAATCGCAAAGCCGATGGAATTTTGAATCGCCAGCGCGGCACCAACTACTTCCTTTGGGCAAGCTTGCGCGGACAGGGCGGAGAACTGGGGAGAATCCGCAATCACGGTCGCGCCCCAGGCGAGTAGGAGTATTCCCAGCCACATGGCAGGCAAGTCACGCCAGAAGAGAGCAAACACCACTGCGCAAACACAAGAGGAGGCCAGTGCACCGACCGCAACTTTTGCACTCCCAATACGACGTGACAGGAATCCCCCAACAAGACACCCCAAAGCGCCGATGCCAATGATACTGAACGCCATACCGGATAATCCGACGGCCGAGTATTCACTGATGAGTGCCGTATTGGCCACAAGCAGTGGTACGACCGTCCAGAACGCGTAAAGCTCCCACATATGCCCGAAATAGCCCAGGGCTGCAGCACGAAATCGATTGACCTTGAAGGCGTCAAAGACCGTCAGCGGTCGCTCGGAGGCGGTGCCCGATGATTGTTTTTTCTGGCCTGCACCTGGTAAATGAGGGCCATCTCCAAGCAGATGGATAAGAACGGCGCCAAATAGCGCAAGTAGCGATGATGCCAGGATGACGTACTGCCATGGCAGGTCCGCACCGGCTTCTCGCAATGCATGGGGCAGTGCGGTGCCGAGCGTCAGCATGGCGACAAGCTGGGCGAGGGCCTGCCCGGTCCGCTCGGGAGCCCAGCTGACGATCAACTTCATGCCTACGGGGTAGATGCCCGCCAAACTCAGGCCAACCAGGAAGCGGAACACAATGCCACTGGCCAGACCCTCCGAAAACCAGGCGAAGCAGGCATTGAACAAAGCACCGCAAGCCGCACTCACCACAAAAATAAGACTGGCACGATACCGCTCTGCCAGGCCTCCCAAAGCCATGATCATTGTGCCCAGGATAAAGCCGCCCTGAACTGCGTTGGTCAGCCAGCCAATATCAGCAGCACTGATTTGCCAACTGGTCATCAGGGTATCCGTAGCACTATTGGCGCTGAACCACAGCGATGTTCCGAACAGTTGGGCGAGGGCGATTGTCGCAACGGGGCCAAGCCTGCGCAAAAACCTTGAAGGGATGGGGGTAGCCCCCTCAAATTGTCCAGACGTCATAAATGCGCTCCATATCCGTCGCGGCCATCAGTGTAGACTGACCGGCTGGCACAGTATACTGATGCACTATTCGGCATTTGGCGTAGAAACTGGACGCCAGATGAAGTGCCCAGATGGAAAAACAGGAATGTGGCAGGTTTTCAGTGTTCGATGGAAGCGTGGTACCTTCGGGCAAGCAAACTTTATCGTTGGATATCAGAAAACTAAAGCGGGTGGATAGACTCTATGGACGTAATGATCATCGGCGCGGGGATTATGGGAACCACGTTTGCCACGTTGGCAAAAGAGCTGGCTCCTGAGTTGAATATCACCATCCTGGAGAGATTGGAGAGCGCTGGAGAGGGTAACTCGTGGGTGTTCAACAACGCCGGCACGGGACATGAGGCGAACTGCGAGCTGAATTACACGCCGGTGGACGAAGAAGTTATCTCGGTCGAAAAGGCCTTGAAGATCCATGCGCAATTCAACGTGGCCAAGCAGTTCTGGGCGCACCTGATCAAAAAAGGCGCGATCAAGGACCCCAAGACGTTCATCAATCAGACCAAGCACTGCACCATCGTCTCTGAATCCTCAATCGACGAATTGCGACTGCGGTTCAAGGAAATGTCTGCTCATCATTTTTTTGAGAGCATGCGTTTCTCAGAGGATTTCGACGAAATCAAGAGCTGGATCCCCTATTTGATGGAAGGGCGTCCTCGCCATGAAAAGATGGCTGCGACCGTCATAGAAACAGGCACGGACGTGAATTTCGGTGCTCTGACCCAACAAATGGCTGAACACGCTGCTCAAGACCTGGGTGTGAAGATTGAGTACGGCACCCATGTTAAACGCGTACACAAGAGCCCCGCGGGGAGTTGGCTTATAGAAACCGAACGCCATGGAGCCCACGCTCGTTACAAGGCTGATGTACTGTTTGTTGGTGCGGGTGGGGGGGCATTCCCGATCCTGAAGAAAAGCCACCTGCCGTTTGCGAAACGGTTTACAGGCTTTCCCGTCGGCGGGCGGTTCCTGCAGGCCCCGATCAGCGCAGAGCAGGCCGATCATTACCGGGCAAAAACCTATGGCAAAGCAAAAGTAGGCGCGCCCCCCATGTCGGTGCCGCATCTGGATTTGCGAGTGGCGGATGGCCAGCACTACCTGTTGTTCGGCCCGTTTGCCTCTTTCAAGCCCGTTCTGGAGAAAGGACGTGGATTCTTTGACTACCTCCGGGCAATGCGCCTGCATGATATCCCAGGATTGCTGAACGTCACCCTTGAGCACTTCCCATTGGTGAAGTACCTGGTTTCAGAGACCTTCAAGGGCGAGAAGAGCATGTTCGAGGAGCTTGAAAGCTTTGCGCCCGGCCTGAGCAAAAAATTTGACTGGAAACCGGTTCACGCCGGCCAACGGGTCCAGATCATCAAGGACGGCGATCTGCAGATGGGTACGGAAATCCTAGTGTCCAAGGACAAAACCTACGGAACCTTGTTGGGAGCATCGCCAGGGGCATCGGTTTCGCCGGAGGTAATGCTGAGGTGCCTGGAACAGCTACTACCGGCCATTTTTACCAAAGAGGCAACCAGGAAAGCGAAGAAAGAGATTTTTCCTGAAGATGATCTGGATACCCTGGCTACGAATCCTGATCGTTATCGGGAAATTCGTGATGCCGTTAATAAGCAGTTGGGAATAGTTTGAAGTAGGGGCGTTCCATGATTCCGGAGTTGCAGGTCAGAATCATGGAACGCTATCCGAATAGCACCTGAATGGGCGGTGACTACCTAGACATAGAAGTCCAGGTCCTCCTGAGCTTTCAACAGGTCCCGCATCTTGATGGGGTCATCACCATAGAAGAAGACCAGGCCCCAGTGAGTACCGAAGGCGGACCGGTCAGGAACCGTTTCTTCCGTCGGTGCAACGAGTTCATGTGACTCGAAATAGGGGTGATCAACACATTCCGGAGGCATTTCCAGCTTGCTGACCACGCGGCGGCGCGGATAAACACCGAAGCAACCGGCATAGCCCTTGGCATCGACCACTTCGCGTGGGAAGAATTTTTCCACTTCCTCTTTGGTGCTCTTGGGGTCAAATACCAGCATTGACGCCTGGTACGCGTTAAACCCATACGCACGTTCAATCAGCTCAAACGCCTTGAAGCCGGGTGGGCGGTAAGCAACCTCACCAAAGTACATTTCACCATCAGCAGTAACGAAGTACTCCGGGTGAATCAAGCCAAACTTAATATCGAACGTTTTGATCAGCAACTCGATCTGCTTGGTGATGGCATTACGCCAGCTTTCGAGTTGCTCGGTCGCCGGAACGAAAACGGAATAGCCCAGCGTTACGTACTCAGAGATATTGAGAAACTTGATCTTGCCGTCGTGAATCCATGCCTCAACGGCAAACTCCCAGCCGCTCAGATGGCTTTCCATGAGCAACGGATATTCTTCCGCTGGAATGTTGTCAATTTCCTCAAGCGTACGGATCATTCGATGGCCGAGGCAACCAGCCTTGTCAAACGCCTTGACGTGAATGGGGTCGTCCGGGTCGCCATCCAGTTTCAACAGGGTCTGGTTGACACGCTTCATGAAACGGACGATGTCGTCTTTCTCGTGGGCCTCCTCGAAGATCCCGACCCGAATGCCGCCAAGCTGGGCACGGCGCTTCATCAAAGCCTTGTCACGGAACAGAATCGACTGCCCGTACATGCGAGGGCTGTCCAGGAGCACTGAGTTGATCGCCCCAGACCACTCAACGGTCTCTTCAAACAACGGTATGGCAACGTCAACGCCTTCCTCTTTCAGCCTTTCAGCAATCTGCAGGGACCGATCATTCAAACGGATAAAATCCCATGGGATAAAGGGGATCTTGTTAGCGGTACAAAAATCCGCAGCCCATTCCGGAGCAACAACGATGTAGCGGCGGTCGAACTTCTGTGCGGCCTTGATGGCATTGACGCTCCAGCCAAGCAGGGCGATATAGCCTTTGTTCGGATCCTTTGGGGTCTCCGTACCTTTAACAGAGTCCATTTCCGGATCAAGCCAGGCGGCCACATCATTTGATAAGGGCGCTTCTTGTGTTGTCGACATGTGTCGTTCTCCTTGCAACCTGCCCGATAGGAGCATGTAAGTAGTTGAAATTATTGCGGGGCAAGTGTCGTGAGTTAATACATCCTCTCTACCAACATAGTCGCTATCAACCCAAAATGAAAAGAAGATGGTGTTTATGCCGCTAATCGCTGTCAGCGCGAAACACAGCGCCACTATGAAGTACTGGATACGCATTTTTGGCAATTTCACCCAGTAACCGGATGCCGGCGATACGTTCGTTGGTGGGTTGCTCTATCGGTTGTCGGACCTGGATATAACCGCTGCCGGTCTTGAAGCGTTGGGCGAAGACCCGGAGCAACTTGAAGACATACTGACCTTTGCCAGCGCCTGTCGTGCGCACGCGGTGACTCATGCAGGCGCCTTATAGCTTTCTCGCAAAGATGACTGCGGTCAGTGCCGGCACGCCGAAAACGAACAAGAAGATAGGCAGTTCCGCCATAAAGGAGTATCCGGCATGAAGGATCCCAACCCCCATGTTTACCGCTGCGCACAGGAACCAGGCAACAATGTAGAGGGGCAAAACAGATTTGAACGTCCGGCCCGTAGTCCGGGTGACAATGATCGCAACAGCCAGAAGAGCGAAACCACCCAGAATAATCATTAAGGTATGCATTAATTGAGTCCTCTAGTACTGGTATATGGCGAGTGAAGAGAATGAGGTCGACAGTAGGTTAAGGAGGCGGTAACACCGCCTCCTCTTGGTTGTCCGATTACTTGGTAGTATAGCCACCGTTCACTAAAATGGTTTGCCCCGTCATCCACCATCCTTCGGATACCATGAATCGCACATAGGGGACGATATCCTCGATTTCTGTTAGCCCAGACTTGGAGAACGACGAAAGGGCGGCTGCCGTTTTGTGAAACGCTACAGCATCGTCGCTTTCTGCTGGGTAGAAAAAAGGTGTATCCATTGGGCCGGGACCAATGGCGGTCACTGAAATGCCGCGTTCCCCAAATTCTTTGGAGGCGGCCCGGGTAAAGTGTTCCACTGGCGCTTTCATACCCGCATATGCCGCATAGAAAGGTGTGTAGGCGCCCAACAGAGAGGTCACTAACGTGCAGATCTTTCCATTGTCATTGAGGTATTTCCCCGCCTCTTTCAGGAAAAAGAATGCGGACTTCGAGTTAATCGCACTCATGGCGTCGTATTCTTGCTCGCTGATTTCTACCATGGGCTTCTTCAACACCATGCCTACGGTATTGATCGCAATATCCGGCTTGCCGAAAGTCGCCTCGGTGTCTGCAAATAGCTTTTCGACATTGTCAGCCTTGGTCAAATCCTGTTGAAAGATCGCAGCTTCAGCCCCTGCGGCACGAACCTTAGAGGCCGTTTCTTCGGCCGCTGCCTTTGTTGAATCACTGTTGTAATGAATAACGATGGCTTTCGCTTTATGGGCGGCAAGGTCCTCTGCCAGGAGCCCGCCCAGGTTCTTGGCGCCACCGGCTATGAGCACTACTTTGCCTTCAATGCTGTTTCGAGACATTGTCTTTATCCCTTGCTGTGTGTTTTTCGATTGGCGGATGCTTCCCGCCAGGTTCACAATCAGGTTAGGCTGTAGGTTATCCTGAATAAATAATGCATTTAGAACAGCAGTTGTCGAAAAACACGAACAATTGGATGGTATGGACAGGATTCGGCAAGTACAGGTTTTTATCCAGGTTATGGAAAGCGGGAATTTCACGCGCGCGGCTGAAGCACTGAGCATTCCCCGCTCGACCGTATCTACGACTATCCAGGCCTTGGAGGATCGGCTGGAAGCCCAACTATTGCAGCGTACGACCCGGCAAGTTGTGCCCACTCACGATGGGTTGCAGTTTTTCGAGGCTGCACAAACGCTTGTAGAGGCTTTTGAGGCGGCAGAATCGATATTTCGTCAAAGCCCCCAACAGGCAGAAGGGCGCTTGCACGTAGATATCCCGAGCCGTATCGGGCGTCGTATCGTTATTCCGGCATTGCCTGAGTTTCTGAAGCAGAATCCAAGGGTAAAACTGGAATTCAGTATGAACGACCGAATCATCAACATGCTGACGGAGGGCGTGGATTGTGTGGTCAGGGTCGGACACCTCCCAGACTCCGAGCTGGTATGCAGAAAATTGGGTGATATCGAAGTCATAAACTGTGCCAGTCCGATTTATCTAGCGCAGCATGGTACGCCGATGTCTCTAGACGACATGGGTGGCCACATTCTTGTCAACTACGCGGTCAATCTGCCAGCGTTAGCGGCAGAATGGGAATACGTGGAGGACGGTCGGCAACGGGTAATGAAAATGCAGAGTGCGATTACCGTGGATAACGCAGAGGCCTATATCGCCAGTGCAAAGGCAGGTATTGGCATTATTCAGGTTCCAAAATTTGACGTTCAGGATGATCTTGAAAGCGGGGACCTGGTACAGATTCTCGAAGCCTATAAAGCACCCTCCTTACCTATATCGTTGTTGTATCCGAGCCGTCGAAATCTGCCGTTGAGATTACGTGTGTTCCAGAGCTGGGTAACGGAATTGTTATCAAAATATGGTTTGTGGAGGGACGGTTAATGACGTCCAGCTTCGGTTAGTGTTCGTCACAATTGTCTATACTTATCAGACTATAAGAACGGCGATGACTGCCGTTTCCGAACCAAAAGCGTAGTGGGGCGCCTTTCATGCAGCGTGCAGTATCAGTTGCCATACATTATGGAGTTGTCGCGGTGTTGCTGGTGTCCTTTGGAGCTATTAGCCACGCGGCTGCACCAACGTCAACGGTAAAAATCTGTTATGAGTCCTGGGCTCCCTACATCTTTAAGGATCACGAGGGAGAGATGCGCGGCATTGCCGTGGAACTGATGAATACAGCCCTTAGTGATCTGGAGTTGGAAGCCACTTACGAGGAACTACCGTTCAAACGCTGCGTATCCGAGGTCCAGTCAGGCGCATCGGACGTTGCCATGCCAGTAACGGAAGGGCGGAGCTATCTACTGCACTCACGGACGGTGTTCGCTCACTGGACGTTGGCTGCGATCGTACCTGAGAGTCTATCCATTGAAGAGCCGGTAACTCTGGAGAAGCTGAACGACGTTAGCGTGCTTATTATCAGCGGCTATGTATACCCGGAAAATATTGCACGCTGGGCAGAAACCCATCCGGATATTACAGACATAACCTATTCCGCTGATGGCGAAGGGACGGTGCCTTTCCGCATGCTCGAATTCGGGCGGGCCGACGTATTCATTGAGGACAATTTCTGGAGCGCCAATCTGATTCAAGATCACGATCTGTCGCTTCGCGTTCTGGAACCCGCACTGGGTTCCGCTGTCAGTGTTGCCGGTTATCGCAAGGAACTTACAGGTCTGCGCGATGACATTGACCGTATCCTGGAGACACGAGGACAGTCTTTCAGGGATGAGCTGTTTACGAAGTACACCGGTTATACCGAGTCGTTTTTCTCCGGTCAGTAAACTCAAGCTTCCCGATAAAGCAAACCTAACAACATGGTGATGGGAGAGACCAATGGTCAACCTGAGGATAAACGGACAAGAGCACGAGCTGGACGTTCCGGATAATATGCCCCTGCTGTGGGCTATTCGGGACGTTGTGGGGATGAAAGGCACCAAGTTTGGATGCGGTATCGCGCAGTGCGGTGCCTGCACCGTTCACCTTGATGGGGTAGCGACCCGGTCCTGTGTAATGCCCGTTTCTGCCGCCAAAGGTGAAATCACAACGATCGAGGCCATGTCTGATGACGCGGTTGGCCAAAAAGTCCAGCAGGCCTGGCTGGACCTGGGTGTGGCCCAGTGTGGTTACTGCCAGGGCGGCCAGATCATGAATGCCACAGCTCTGCTGAAGAAAACACCGGAACCGGAAACCCAGGAAATCATTGATGCCATGGCGGGCAACCTCTGCCGGTGTGGCACCTACAATCGCATTCTGGCGGCCATTGAGCGGGCTGCGGACAAGGAGGTGAGCTCATGAGCCAATCCGACGACACACTGCTGCTTGCGAATGTCAGCCGCCGCGGTCTTCTCAAAGGGTTGGCCGGAGCCTCTGCGCTCCTGCTCGCAGCCCGATGGGATATTGGGCTGGCCAATGAACAGGCTCAATTCGGGGCCGGGGCCATGCCGGGGGGCTGGGTAGACAACCCGAATGTGTTTATCCATATCGACGCCAACGGCCTTGTCACCATCGTCAACAACCGTGCCGAAATGGGGCAGGGTATTCGCACCAGCCTGGTTATGGTGGCCGCGGATGAACTGGGCGCAGACTGGGACCGGGTTCGCGCGGAACAGGCAGACGGCGATCAGGATAAGTTTGGCAACCAGAATACCGATGGTTCCCGCAGCATGCGTCACTGGTACGACCCCATGCGCCGTGCGGCCGCTGCTGCCAGGCTGATGCTTGAGCAGGCAGCGGCCAATCAATGGGGTGTATCGGTCGACCAAGTAAGGGCGGATGTTCATAAGGTTGTTCATCCTGCCACTGGACGTGAACTCGGCTTTGGCCAGCTCGCAGAAGCCGCACGGGAGCTGGACGTTCCTGGCCGGGACGGGTTGGTTCTGAAATCTGATAGTGAGCTGCGTTTCATTGGCAAGGAATCCGGCCTGATCAATGGCGAGCTAAAATCCATGCACCCCAAAGCAATCGATGGTGAAGACATTGTTACCGGCAAGGCGATTTTTGGCGCCGATGTGGATCTGGAAAACACCCTCTATGCGGTGGTGGCCAGGCCACCGGTCTATGGCGCGACGGTGAAGAGTGTCGATGACAGTGAGGCCCTGAAGATCAGAGGTGTTAAGAAAACTGTACGCATTGATGGCACGGGCCAGCCTGCGGCATTTAATCCGCTCGGGGGTGTTGCAGTAGTAGCCACTAACACCTGGGCTGCCATGGAAGGCCGCAGAGCTTTGAAGATAGAGTGGGACAATACTCCGGCCGGTAACAACGCCGATTACACATCGGATACTTACCGTGAATCTCTGGAAAAAGCGGCGCAATCGCCGGGCAAGGTTATACGCCAGTCCGGTGATGTTGAGGCCGCTTTGAAAGAAGCCAATAAGCGGGTGTCAGCCACCTACTACATGCCCCATATGGCTCAGGCTCCCATGGAGCCCCCCGTCGCCGTGGTTCGCGTAAGCGGGGGCAAAGCCGAGGCCTGGGCGCCAGTGCAGAACCCCAGGGCGACGCGAGAAGGCATCGCCGGGCTTCTGGAGATCGACCTGGAAAACGTGACCGTTCATCAAACCCTGCTGGGTGGCGGTTTTGGCCGTAAATCGAAGCCAGACTTCGTGATTGAGGCCGCTCAAGTGGCCAAGGCCTTTGAAGGGCAGCCCATCAAACTGCAGTGGTCCCGTGAGGACGACATTCAGCATGCCTACTTCCATGCGGTTTCTGTGGATCACCTGGATGCGGGCCTCGATGCCGATGGCAGAGCGACCAGTTGGCGCCACCGTACTCTGTCTCCCAGCATTGCATCGCTGTTTGCCCCGGATCCAAAACACAAGGGGAGCTTTGAGCTGGGCATGGGGTTTAACACCATGCCATTCAGCATTCCCGCTATCCGTTTGGAGAACCCGCCAGCACCGGCCCATGTCCGCATTGGGTGGTTCCGCTCGGTGTACAACCTACCGCATGCGTGGGCCATCCAGAGCTTTGCCCACGAAATGTCAGTAGCGGCCGGCAAGGATCATCGCGATTACGTGCTGGACCTGTTGGGGCCAAGGCGTGAGGTTCACAATCTCACGGTGGGCGATGGTTGGAACTACGGTGAAGATCCGGAGATGTATCCAATTGATGTAGGCCGCATGCGCCGGGTCATTGAGCGTGCCACCGAAGAAGCGGGTTGGGGAAAGGAAACAGCAAAGGGGCGTGGCCTGGGTCTTGCCTTCCACCACAGCTTTGTTTCCTACACCGCCGTCGTCTTTGACGTGGAAGTGGATGATAACGGGCAAGTGACCATTCACCGCGCTGATATTGCCTTTGATTGTGGGCCGCAGGCTAACCCCGAGCGAATCCGGTCACAAATGGAGGGTTCCTGCGTGATGGGAATCGGCATTGCCCTGCAAAATGAGGTGACGTTCCAGGATGGAGTCGCTCAACAAAGCAACTTCGACAGATACTTGTTACCGCGAATGCCAAATGCGCCGAAAATGGTCCGGGTGCACCTGATTGATAATCCCGATGACGCCATGGGCGGTGTGGGCGAGCCGGGATTGCCACCGGTCGCCCCGGCACTGTGCAACGCTATCTATGCGGCCACAGGAAAACGCATCCGCCGTCTTCCCGTTGGTGATCAGTTGAGTGCATGACCATGCAAAGTCTGGATGCTCGGGTAGTGGAGCAGGCGATCGAATGGCTGGGGAGTGGCCGGACGATCTGGTTGTGCACGGTGTTGTCTACCTTCGGATCATCGCCCAGGGAGCCGGGCTCACTGATGGTTGCCACCTCGGATGGACATCATGTGGGCTCGCTCTCGGGTGGTTGCGTCGAGGAAGACTTCCTCGAGCGCGTTGCCGCCGGAGAGTACGAACAACCTGCTGTTATTGTTCGTTATGGCGACCCGGGCAGCAACAGCCCGGAGAGCCCCCGTATTCGCTTGCCGTGCGGGGGCATTCTCGACGTCCTGGTGGAACGTATGGTTGCCACCGCAAAGACCCGGGATCACCTTGAGCGGATTCAGCAGGCCCTGTCCGGCCAAAATGAAATCGCACGACATATCAGATTGACGGATGCAGTGTGGTGGCTGTCCGATGCTGAACCCACGGGGCCGCGGGTGTTGCAAAATGAAACCGAAGAGACGGTGACGGTTCGTATTGGCCCCGTCGCCAAGCTAATTCTTGCCGGCTATTCAACGGTATCAGAGGCCTGTGCACAGTTCGCCTTAAGCCTTGGTTATGAGGTGGTGCTGTGTGACCCACGGGAGGAAGTCACCAATGGCATGAGCCTGCCGCCGGGTGTTGAGTTTGTGCCCCAACTGCCGTCGCTGTATATCGCTTCGCCTGGTGCTTGCACGCCCTCCACGGCGATAGTCGCCGCAACCCATGACCCCCGCATTGATGATCTGGCCATGATGGCTGCTGTCAAAACCTCGGCAAGCTACATTGGTGTGATGGGCTCTGTTCGTACTTCCCAGGCCCGATCCGAACGACTTCGTCGGACTGGTGGCCTGTCAAAGGAAGACGTTGAGCGGATCCACATGCCCATCGGACTCAACCTCGGCAGTAAAACCCCTTCTGAAATTGCACTGGCCATCGTTGCGGACATGGTGCGTGTCAGGCGAGGGCGTTCGCGTGTCGAACTGTGAGCGCCCTTGCTCACACCTAGGTTAACGAAAGGTCGGTGGGTCATTGCCCACCGAATACCGGATTACTCGTAAGCGCCTGCGGAGTAAGTCAGCTCGTAACTGTGGCTGTAGATCTCGAGAATGTTTCCGAACGGATCTTCCATGTAAACCATGCGGTAGGGCTTTTCGCCGGGGAAGTATTCACGAACTGGCATGCGCTGTTTACCGCCTGCCGCAACGATTTTCTCTGCAAGGCCTTCCACGTCCGGGTCCTGGACACAAAAGTGAAACACGCCGGTTTTCCAGTACTCGAAGTTGTCTTCCGGCTTTTCTGCGTTGTTGAATTCAAAGATTTCCACACCAATCCGGTCGCCGGTGGAAAGGTGAGCAATCCGGAAAGAGCCCCAGCCTGCACCAAACACATCGGTACACATAACTCCAATGGGGCTGTCATCTTCCTCAATAGTGGTTTGCGGCATGATCAGGTACCAGCCCATTACTTCTGTATAGAACTTCACAGCGGCATCAAGGTCGGTCACCGAAATCCCGATATGGGAAAAACTGCGTGGGTAAGTGGTGCTCATGGTTCTTCTCCTCTGGAAAGTGTAGAACCAGAGTAAGCGGCAATTGCTATAATATAAACAGGTCATTGCTTATCAAATCAATAAGAGTTTCTTATGCTTAATCCCCAATGGTTACGTTCGTTCGTTGTACTTGCAGACGTCGGCAGTTTTACCCGGACAGCCGACCAGCTCGGCTTGACCCAGGCAGCCGTCAGTCAGCATGTAAGACATCTTGAAGCACAGCTGGGGACCCTGGTGATACGGCAACCTCGACGGATGGATTTAACACCGGCCGGCCACGCACTCCTGGCGTATTGTGATGAGATGGAACAGGCCGATATGCGCTTACGCCTGCGAATGTCGGAAGGCGATAAAACAAAAGGTGAGCTCAGTCTTATCACGCCGGGGAGCTGCGGCTTGCTGCTATACCCACTGTTGCTCGATCTGCAGGAGCAGCATCCTGATTTGGTGGTCCGTCATCGATTTGCACCGGATACGGAAATATTGGATGCGGTCTTGGGTAAACGCTATGAGATCGGCTTGGTTACGGCAAAGCCTGACGATCCCCACTTGACGTCCTCCCACTTCGCCGGAGAGCCACTGGAACTGATTGTGCCGGCAGGGCAATCGGTATCGAGCTGGGCGGATTTGGAGCGATTAGGCTATATCGACCACCCTGATGGCCGGGCCATGGCAACGCGCCTGTTGAGCCGCTGCTTTCCGGGGGAGCCTGGAATCCGCAATATTCCGGTGCGCGGTTTTGTTAATCAGGTAGGCTTAATTCTCGAACCCGTAGCCAGGGGCATGGGCTTTACCGTACTACCGCAGTACGCGAGGCAGGCCTTTGCCCGACACAGCGAAATCAAGGTTATGACGCTTGAAAGGGACGTGGTGGATTCGCTCTGGATGATCTCCCGGGCGGAATGGCCCCTGTCTGCGCGCGCTCGCTATGCCATGGAATATCTGAGGCAACAATTGGGAGATCGGTGACGACAACCAAGAAAGCCAAAAGACGTAACCATTGGTTGTGATTGGCATACATTTAATCGATTTTAGCTACGCTATTAGGTGGGATACGTTTTTACCAGCATCACAACGGAATAAGGGGAAGGAACATGGGCACGACCGACAAACCCATTGCGCTGGTGGTTGGGGCTGGTGATCATTTAGGGTCGGCGATCGCACACCGATTTGCCAGGGAAGGATTCCATCTCGTGGTAACCCGTCGCCGGGGAGATCTGGAAAAGCTCGGTCGTGAAATCAGCGACATAGGGTCCACGGCAACGGCAATTCATTCCGACGCCCGTGATGAGACGCAAGTAACGGAGCTGATCAATCGGGTGGAATCAGAGTTGGGCCCTATACGGGTTGCTATCTTCAACGTTGGTGGAAACGTTCGATTCGATCTCTGCGAAACAACCGCCCGGGTGTACCAGAAAGTCTGGGAGATGTGTGCGCTGGCGGGCTTTCTGGTGGGCCGGGAGGTGGCGGCGAAGATGCTGGCCCGTAGCGAGGGTACCATCCTGTTCACCGGTGCATCGGCAAGCCTGAGAGGTGGGGCCGGTTTTTCTGCCTTTGCGGGCGGCAAGCACGCGTTACGGGCCCTGGCTCAAAGCATGGCGCGGGAGCTTGGACCAAAAGGAATCCACGTAGGTCACGTTATTGTTGATGGACTGATACGAAACGAGGCGACCGCTGAGTTTCTGCCTGATCTTTATGCCAGTAAGGGGGAGGGTGGCATCATCGAGCCCGATGATCTTGCCGACATTTACTGGCATCTCCATACACAGCCCCGGTCAGCCTGGACATTCGAGCAGGATGCGCGGCCATTTTCTGAGCCCTGGTAAACCCTTCCCATCAAGAGGTAATGATGATGAGTACGAATATCGACTTTTACTATGATTTCATAAGCCCCGCGTCCTATTTCGCATGGATGCGGTTGAAGGAACTCACTGAGGGGACGGGCGCCAATATCAATTACAATCCCCGGAGGCATCGAGGGAGATCCTAACCAACGCTGGTTTTGATCCGGAACAGGTAGCGGACGCAATGGCTCAACCGCAGATAAAAACAGCGCTGATCGAGGCGACGGATGCCGCCGCCAAGAGGGGCGTGTTCGGAGCCCCCACCTTCTTCGTCAACGACGAAATGTTCTTCGGCCAGGACCGTATGGACTGGGTTAAGCGGGCGCTTGGATAACCTGGGCCGCCCTCAGCACCAACACACACCTATTGATTAGCGTCCGCAATCGGAATGCCGTGATAGGCGCATGGAGGTGCAGATTCAGCGTCTGCTCTCATCCCTTACGGATCGATTGCAAGGCACTGGCCCATTTCTCCAACTCCTCGAGCATCGCTTTCCCGGAACCTTCGTGATGCTCGCTCGCCTGGAACACCTTATTCTCATCGAGGAGGTTCCAGGGCATCTGAACCATCACGCCCTCCATCATTGGCATCATTTTCAATGTCGTTACCAACTGTTTCGCGAGTTGCGCCGAGCGCAGACCACCGGATACGCCACCGTAGCTCACAAACCCGCACGGCTTGTAGTTCCACTCGGTGTACACGTAATCCAGCGCGTTTGTGAAGGAGGGGGGAGGGCAATAGTTATACTCGGGGATAACGTAAACGTACGCATCAGCTGCATCGACGCTTTTTGACCACGCCTTGGTATGATCATGCTCGTATTTCTGTAAACGCGGATGGTTTGGTTCGTTGTAGACCGGTAGTTCAAAATCTGCCAAGTCGACAAGCTCCGACTCAAATCGTCCGTCGGCATTGGCGAATTCGTTGAACCATTTAGCGATCGATGGGCCAACCCTTCCAGGGCGCGTGCTGCAGATGATTGTTTGAAGTTTCAGCGTCATAGCAATTTCCCTCAGTGTTGTGTTCCCTAGTGTCCAAACAAGTGCGAAAGGCCGCAGGTCTTTACCATATCTTCCCGCCGGTCGTACGGCAAAACTGCCATAGAAAATCGATCTGTACCTCTGCCCCTAGCGCTGTCGACTAACGAAACAGCCAGTTTGCAACGAGTCGAACCACTCGGGGCATGATCAAATAGACCACTAGTGCGACGACAGTGGCTGCCACCAAACCATGACGCACACCCCATAACGCAAGCACTGGAAGTTGATTGAATATGGGCTGAAAGACGATTGGTACGATCAACGTGAGTGGCCAAATAACCGCTGTAGTAATGAGCCATTGCTTCCAGCGAGTAGGTTGTTTGGCTTTTGACGTGGGTGGGGTGAACCAGTAATCGATGCCGGTCTGAATCTCTACCTGTTCTTCAGAGGCCAGCGCCGGAACGATGTCGGATACCAATTCCCGCCGAACATCGGAGTTCAGCCAAGTATCGGCTTCTTCGGGTTGAGAAAAGCGCACCGCGATTTCAAAGGTGTCATGCCCTTCGGGCGGTCGTACCACATGAACGCCTTGGTGCCCGGAAAACTGGGCTGCGGCGGCAATAATCTGCCTGAGCCAGGTTTCATAGTGGTCACGGTGTCCGGGTTTCACGGTGTGCCGGATTATGATGGATCGACCAGAGCCATAGTGGATGCTTGGGGCGGCGTCTGCCTCTTGTTCGTTCATAGCGTGCTTCCCAATCTTTGATTGATTGGGGGCGACGTCCTGTCAGCCCCTCAAAAGCAGTTCATTCTCTTTACCCTTGCTAGAGAGCGCCGAATTTTCCTGATTGAAAGTCGAGCATGGCCTGTTTGATTTCTCCCTCTGTATTCATCACAAAGGGTCCATAGCCCACGACCGGCTCATCAATGGGTTCTCCACTCAACACAAGCAGCCGAGCGTCATTATTGGACTCCAGCACAATCTCTTGACCTTCTCTGTCCAGGTTCGCAAGCTCTGCCTCACGCAACACATCAGTGTCATTGATCTGAACTGAACCGTTCAGCACTGCCACCAAGGTGGTGTGGCCTTTGGGCACCGGCAAATTCACACGGGCACCAGGCTCCAGCTTAAGATCCCACACATTGATTGGCGTGAATGTGTTGGCAGGTCCTTTATGCTCAAGATACTCACCAGCAATGACTCGCAGCGCTCCACCATCATCTTCCAGGGACACACGAGGGATATCCTTATTGAGCAACGTCTGGTAAGCCGCCGGCGTGTCCTTTGCCGATGCAGGTAAGTTGACCCAGAGCTGCACCATGTTCAGCAAACCACCTTGTTCAGTGAATTGCTGTGAATGGAACTCCTCGTGCACGATTCCCGCGCCAGCGGTCATCCATTGGACGTCTCCCTCGCCAATGAGCCCACCTGCACCCGAGGTATCCCGGTGTTCCAGCTCACCGCTGTAGACCACTGTCACGGTCTCAAAGCCTCGGTGTGGATGTTGACCAACCCCCCGGGGACGTTGAGCCGGAGGAAATTCCGATGGCCCGGCGTAATCCAGTAGCAGAAACGGCGAGATATTCGATGCGCCCATGCGATCGTAGGAGAAGAGCGAACGAACCGGAAAGCCATCACCCACCCAATGACCGCGAGGGGGACCGTACGTTGTCAGAATCTTTTTCACTTTGACCTCCTAACGGGTCCATCGACCCTACGTTTTTACTGCATCAAGGTGACGATAAAACAGCGTACGGGCCCTGAATAGATAGCGATATTTCCACTTAATGTTCTATTTATGGAACGAATACCCCGCCATTGCCTCACTGCTTTTCAGGCATTGTTGTAACTGGTAATCAGGTTGCGGTAGTCAGGAATGTGGTTTGAGAACAGGGCTCCCAGTCCTTCAATATCGTTGCGCCAGTCACGGTGCAGCTCACACGCCAGCCCAAACCAGGTCATCAATTGGGCACCGGCCTGCGACATCCGGTCCCAGGCGGAATGCCGGGTCAGCTCGTTGAACGTGCCGGAGGCGTCCGTCACCACGAATACGTCATAGCCTTCGGCCAGCGCGGAGAGCGCCGGAAAAGCAACACACACTTCTGTCACGACGCCGGCGATGATCAGTTGTTTCTTTCCCGTATCTTTAACGGCCTTAACAAAATCCTCATTGTCCCAAGCGTTAATCTGCCCTGGGCGGGCGATGTAAGGGGCAGAGGGAAACTGTTCTTTCAGCTCCGGAACCAATGGGCCGTTAGGGCCAGTCTCAAAACTGGTTGTCAGAATGGTCGGAAGCCCAAAGTATTGAGCCAGGTCACCCATCGCCAATACGTTGTTCTTGAACTTGTCCGGGTCAATATCGCGGACCAAGGAGAGCAGGCCGGTCTGATGATCTACCATCAGTACCGCAGCATCGTTTTTATCGAGTCGAACATAGGGTTTGCTCATGACGTTCTCCTTTCTGGGCTTAGACGGCGCAGTGCACCGTCGTCGTTGGCCCCCTCTCCTTTGGCACTGGAAAAGGGAATAAATTTAACGATAGTTCAGCCAGGGTGGCCTGAGTAGGCACTAATTCTTATACTCAGAGTTCTATATATAGGACGATCGTATATGCAGGATCTGAACGATCTTTTTTACTTCGTGAAGGTGGTAGATCACGGCGGATTTGCGCCAGCGGGCAGGGCACTTGGGTTACCCAAATCCAAGTTGAGCCGGCGCGTGGCAGAGCTCGAGAGTCGGCTTGATACCCGACTGATTAATCGCTCACCGCGTGTCTTCACTGTTACGGAGTTGGGGAAAGAGTATTATCGCCACTGCGTGGCAATGCTGGTCGAGGCCGATGCGGCACAGGAAGTCATCGATCATTCCCGCTCCGAGCCAGTGGGTTCGATACGGGTGAGCTGCCCGCCGGGAATCATCTACTTTCTGGTGGCCCCGTTGATTATCCGGTTTATGCAGCAGTACCCGAAAGTAAAAATCGAAATGGAGGCTACGAGCCGACGGATCGACGTTGTCAGGGAGGGGTTCGATGTTGCCTTGCGAGTGAGATACCCGCCGCTCGAAGACAGTGACTTAACGATGAAAGTGCTGTCTAAAAGCCCTCAGTGCTTGATGGCCGCGCCAGAGGTGGTTGCGCAGTATCCGAAACCAATAACTCCCGATGATTTATCAAAACTTCCCAGTATCGATTTTGAGCAATGGGATGGACAGCATGTCTGGTGCCTGGATGGGCCCGCTGGTGCGTCCGTTAAAATCCATCACCAGCCACGCCTGGTCACCGATGATGTCTTTACGTTGCTCAAAGCTGCTGTGGGTGGTTTAGGTGTGGTAAAAATGCCGCTCATCGTCGGTGGGCAGGACCTGATTGACGGCAATCTCGTCAGTATTTTACCGGACTGGCGACCACGCGGAGGGATTTTCCACGCTGTTTTCCCGTCGCGCCGCGGGCTGCTTCCTGCGGTAAGAGCATTTTTGGACTTCCTGGCAGACTCACTTGAGGAAGTGGATTTCAGGCTACCGGGCGACGAATGATTTGGCGCCATTGCAGGCCGCATTAGCCGGGGACGTTACCGGGTTGGTCCGTTACCTCATTTACCCTTCGCCAGAGAAATACTGGCACAGGAGAACGCAGCCCTGGCGGCGATGGGGTTCGGCAATGAACATGTGGCTGGGACATTGAGATTGACTGCATCCAGCACGTTTGCCCAGCAGTATGTGTTACCGCTGATGCCGGAGTTTCTGGAGCTTTACCCAGGCATCAATCTGGACTTGCGACTGTCGGATATGGAGCTTGATCTTATCCAGGGAAGTTTTGACCTGGCATTGCGGGACTCGGTGCTTCCAGACAGTAATTTGAAGGCTCGTAAACTGGCAGACGACAGGCGATTGTTGTGCGCCTCCCCGGAGTACCTGGCGAAGTGGGGCACACCGAAGCATCCCGACGACCTTTGTTCCCACCAACTGATTGCGTTTAAATCCCAGGCGACCATCAACCTGATTGGCCCAGATGGTGAACAGGGTAAATTCAACCCGCGTGCGCCTGGTAACCGCCTGATCATTGATGACGGGCTAAGTTATAAGATCGCCACCATGGCAGGCGCTGGCATTGCCATGCATGCTTTATGGAGTGTTCATCGTGAACTTGCGGAGGGCACACTGGTACAGGTTCTTGGGGACTTCCGGATGGACGCAGAGCCGGCGCTCTGGCTGGTTTATCCCAAGTCTAATGTTTTAACGGCGAAGGTACGGGTCTTTATTGATTTCCTGTTGGAGCGGATTGGTAACCGTCCACCGTGGTTGGAGGGAGAGGCGGTAACGCCATCCGAAGCGGATTGACAAAAAAGCACCGTCCCTGGTGCCAAGACGCAAAGAAAGACTTATCGCTCAACCGTGGCTTTCAGGCCGCACTTCACCTCGGATAACGATGTGACCGCTGTAGGGGGCGGGTTCTGCTGAACGGCCTGCTGCATCACGGTCCTGTATCTCACCACGTATGACGAGCTGGCCGCTGTACGGGGCCGGTTGAGCGTTTTCAAAATGAGTCTCGTCCGATTTCCGATCAGCCAGGGTCGCGTGTGCAGGCAGCGCAGCAGCGGCTAAGAGTGATGTAAGGGCAACCAGTACAGTTGTACGCATAACATGTTCTCCAGTTTTGATAAGCGAAGGCTGATCTCCGTTTCGCCAATCGGCGCGAGATCAGATGGAGTGGAGTATGAGCTTGAAGAGAGGTCACGAATAATCAGGAGGCCGCATGAGTCACATCACCAAAACTGATAAATAGAGCTTTTCGGCGACTTACTTCGATGTCTCCTATCTTGACTGATTTTATCGAAATGCATGGAAATAAATTAAATACAATATGTTAAAGGACTAACTTAAATCGTTTTATAGAACCCGCCCCGCCGACAACGATGTAAACATCGCAGTACAAACACCTATTCATCAAAATACATGATGTTTTCAATATCGAGCCCTGATTAGTCGCGCAAGGCGTTCAGTTGAAAAATAGCAGCCAACTTGTTTCCGACCTATCGTCTTTCGGAGTTGGCCATGTCTCATCGTCTGCTTGTACTTTTTCTCACTGTTCTGGTTTTGTCTCCGATGGCTCATGCTGAGAACTCTGATTCTGTCATTGCGCTTTCTACGGACAATGATCTTTTTGCACCCACCCAAACCGATCGGGATTACACCGCAGGTTTGGCCATAACCTATTCCTCAAACTCGGAGGACTTCCTGGGAAATCCGGTTTCCGGAATCAGCCAAAACCTGGACAGGTTCGTGTTGTCGGGTATTGGCGCAGATATTAACGAGCCCGAAAGTGCAGCCCTGGAATTTGGCATCTACGGATTCACCCCTGAGGAAATCAAGGCGAGGGATATCGATCGGGATGATCGTCCCTACAGCAGCCTCGTTTATTTATCGTCAAGCCATAGTTACAGGACCCTGAGTGACGATTCCGGGTGGACCACCTCGATGACCGTCGGAGTGCTGGGCCTGGATGTTTTTAAATCGGGTCAGAATGCGGTTCACAAGGTGGTAGGAAGTGACCGTGCCAACGGCTGGGATCATCAGGTCTCCAATGGCGGGGAACCAACATTCCGATACTCCGCTGCCTATCATCAGTATCTGGATAAAAGCCGGCCGGACCAGCAATTCAAAGTCACGTATTTCGGGTCGGTGGGTTATTTGACTGAGTTTGGTGCCGCGCTTGTTTTTCGGGACGGGCTGATTTCCTCCCCGGACAATCGTTTCAACCCTGAGCTTATGGCTTACGGCGAACGAGCGCTGGGAGTCGCAGCCCCTGGCGGCCGGGAGCATTATTTCTGGGGCGGCGTGTCTGTTAAAGCTCGGGCCTATAATGCGTTCCTTCAAGGCCAATTCAGGCACTCCGACCACGAACTGGATGCCAACGACCTTAACGTGCTCCTGGCGGAAATCTGGGCGGGCTATACCCACAGTTTCGTCGCTGGCACCGAGTTGAGTTACGTGCTCCGGGTCCAGAGCTCCGAAATTAAGAGCGGGACCGGAAACCGCACGCTTGCGTGGGGTGGGCTGGTATTCAGTAAGCGCCTTTAACGGGCTCTATGCCAACCCATCATTGTGAGAAATGGGATCTATATGGCACTGAAATTAGTGCTATCAGCTTGGAGGACCCAGTATTGAAGGTGAGCAATTCCATTCAGGAGCAGATATTATGACGACCATTATTCATGTAACCGATGCGAATTTTGAAAAAGCGGTTGTTCAGAGCGACCGGACAGTTCTGGTTGACTTCTGGGCACCCTGGTGTGGCCCTTGCAAGACGGTAGCCCCGCTGCTTGAGGACATCGCCGATGAGTTCAGTGAGCAACTGACCGTTGCCAAGGTCAACGTGGATGATAGCCCGGAGATTACTGCAAAAATGCGTATCCGTGGCATTCCAACATTGGCCCTGTTTCAGGATGGCGATGTGATTGCCCAACATGCCGGGGCAGGGAGCCTCAGCCAGTTGAGAACGTTCGTTAAAGGGCACTTATAGTTACGCCGAGAACTTACTATGAAAACTCAAGAGCTCCAGTTGCTGTACATCTTCGATGCCATTATGACGGAGCGTTCAGTGACTCGTGCGGCGGATCGCCTGGCCATGACGCAGCCTGCGGTATCAAATGCGATTTCCAGGATGCGCCAGATCTGGAATGATCCGCTCTTTGTGCGAAAGGGCCGCAACATCGAACCCACCTCCTATGCGCTCAGCCTATGGGATCAGGTGGGTGACCCTATGTTCGCTCTGACAAACGCCGTCAGCGCTACGCAGTTTGACCCGGCCTCCGCCCGGCGGACGTTCCGCATTGCAGTAACCGACGTCATCGTCGAGATGATCTGGCGTCAGCTTATTGACTTGCTTGAGCGTGAGGCGCCGGGCGTGGACGTACACGCCGTTCCCTATACACCTGAAGGGAGCTACGACGACCTGAGATCAGCTCACGTTGACCTCGCGATTGGCGTGCTTAACCAGCACGATTACAGTTTGCGGAGTACCTGGCTTCTTGATAGCGGATTTGTTCTCGCAATGCGGGCAGACCACCCGCTGGCAGGCCGGCAAATCACCATGGAAGAGTTTCTGGAAGCCCGGCATCTGTTGGTCACCATGTCGGGCGACGCACACGGTTCTGTTGACAGTTATCTTGATCAAAAAGGGCAGAGCAGGCGTATCGCCGCAACAATGAACCATTTTGCGTCCGTTCCTCAAGTGTTAAGGGAGTCCAATCTCATCGCGGCCGTTCCTGAGCTAATCAGCCAGGATTGCGGATTCGTCGATGGGTTATGGATGGGGGAGCTACCCTTCGATGTAGATCCAACCAGCCTCTACCTCATCTGGCACGCACGCCATGATAGAGAACCGGGGATTATCTGGATCAGGAATCATATCGAAAGACTGCTCCAGGCTCGCTGGCACGACATCATGACCAATTCGCCCTGTGGCCGGCACCTGAAGGCGGTCTAGACCTGATATGCACCAGCGCCGAACGACATCACCGTCGGATTAGGCCGAAGCATGTGCGTATGTCATAAAAAAGGCTGCCCCTGTTGGGCAGCCCTTGAGATTCATCCCTCACTACTGCAACCAGTCAAGCGGCACGTTTCCGGTTAAACCAGTCCTCGGTGCCGCCTTCATAGTCGTAGACTTCCGTAAAGCCGGCATCTTCCAGCTTCTTGGCAGCCTTGGGAGAAGCATCACATTCGAAGTTCGCGCAGTAGACAACGATTTTCCGATCTTTGCTGCCGGTAACTGCCTCGACCTGTTCCAAAAAGGACGGTTCCTCCACAGGAACACTGATGGATGTGCGGATATGTTCTCGGTTGAAGGCATCCCTCGGCAGGACATTGATGAGCACAAAATCTTCGTGCTCGGTTTCGTTCATCTGTTTGAGGTCGTCACGGCTAATACTCTTCATAGCGTTTCTCCTTCGTTAAGGAAATGGCTACCTCACTATCTGACTGTGATGGTTTGAGACGCGATTTCAAGGTCGTTAGCGGCCATCCTCCCGATAGAAAGCACGGCTTTTCTCGTAAACGGCCGCCATATCAATCAGGACAAAGCCCAGCTCCGATTCATGCAGGAAGAAGGTGTAAGTCTCTTCTGAGGGAAGGCTCTGCCAATATTCAGGGATATTGCTTTCCCGTTGGTCGATCGCAGGGTAATGCGAATGTTCAAAGTAGCCGGTTTCAGTGTTGTCGTAGGCAACGGACAGTGGTTCGGGGGATACCACCAACGCGTACCGCTGAAGACCGGGATAGGTAGCGGCGAAGGCGATGATACAGAGCAGGGCAGCAAGGCCGAAGCGCTCTGCTCGGGGAGCACCTTTACCCAGTTGAACCCCCAAAACACCGAGCAGCAGCCCGGTTGAAATGAATGGCCAAAGTGGCAAGTCACCAATCACGAGATAGTTGGTGAGCAGTACGTAGTCAACGAGAGCATAGGTGCCGAGCACAGCCAGCAGAATTAGCTGTAGCACCATGCCTTTGTGTTTCAATAAGTTGAAATGGTTGGCCAATGGCCCGGTTCGATCAGTTTGGGTTGACGTAAAGTCCACGTTGCCGGTGATTCCGGACAGAGCTTTGACAAGAGGGGCCTCGGTAATGATGGATTCCAATCTCGCCTTGGGCTTTCCAAAGGCGCTGCCCATGCCGATACGGTGATCCGGGTGGCCCTCTCTCAAAAAATGGTAGGGTTGCAGACGATAGGTCCGCCTGTCGGTAACGAGACTGAGTTTTGACTGCTGAAGTGCCTGAGCCATATTCCGGAATCCCGTAACGGCGGTCAGCTCAACTTTCCGGATCGCATTTAACGGAATGCGGTGGTCTCCGGTGGTGAATCCCATTAGCCCGAGGCCGGTCAACCGCGGGATGTGAATCGTCAGATTCTCGCTGTCCAGTTCCAGCCAGACCCGGCGATTAACAAACGCCACGACGCAACCCAGCAGCAGACACAACGCAATTAGGTGCAGTTCGAAAGGCACGTTACCGTGTTCGTCCAGGTATAGTTGGCTGAAGTCCAGTTCACCGAGGTTGGGCAGTGCCAATAGCAGCAGACTTCCAAGCAAAATCGTCAGCAAGGCTCCGATTGTTGCAAACAGGTGGCTGGGTTTGAGAATGCTGGCAGAGTAACGAAAGCGCTGTTTACCCATGGTTCAATGTCGTCCCTGAATCTGTATCCGTGAGTTAGAAGTGTATGATAGATAAAGAGGAGTCCCTATTATGTTAACGCGACATCATTTGGAAATGCCTACAACGGTCGCGACCCTCGACGATCTCGCACCGCTGGCAGACTATTCACTCATGGACACGCTCAACTGCGACCCTGAGGGGAAAGCAAACGGAGCTGATCACGCGCCAAGACAAGTCTTCTCGGGCCACTATGTTCCGGTTAGCCCCACGCCCATCGAAAACCCCGAATACGTCGCCCATGGGAAAAACCTGTTTCACGAACTGGGTTTCGCCGACAGCATGGCGCAGTCCAGCGACTTCATCCGTATGTTCTCCGGCGACTTGTCGCATGTTCCGGAGCCTCTGCGCAACGTGGGGTGGGCGTGTGGCTACGCACTTTCCATCTACGGCACCGAATTCTACCAACAATGCCCGTTCCAGACTGGCAATGGCTACGGCGACGGCCGCGCGATTTCCGTGCTCGAGGCTGTCATCAACAAGCAGCGCTGGGAAATGCAGTTAAAAGGGGCAGGGCGCACGCCCTACTGCCGCGGCGCAGACGGCCGGGCAGTTCTGCGCTCCAGTGTGCGGGAGTTCCTGGCCCAAGAGCATATGCACGCGCTGGGCGTTCCCACGTCACGGTCTCTGAGTCTGTACGTGTCGACAACCGAGAAAGTCAGGCGCCCCTGGTATTCGGAGGGTTCACGCTCGGTAGATCCCGATATTCTCGTATCCGAGCCAGTGGCCATCTCGACACGTGTTGCACCTTCGTTCATTCGGGTAGGGCAGCTGGAGCTCTTTAGTCGTCGTGCCCGCAAGCAGGAACACCCGCAGGCGATGGAGGAGCTCGAGAGGATCGTATTGCACCTGATTGATCGCGAGTACGATGACGTTATCGATCGGTCGCGGACCACAGCTGAAAAAGTGGTGTCGCTCGCACATGAGTTCCGCAGACGACTGACCTCGCTTGTCGCCAACTGGATCCGTGTTGGCTACTGCCAGGGTAACTTCAACAGCGACAACTGTGCCGCGGGCGGCTTCACGCTCGACTATGGACCCTTCGGGTTCTGCGATGTGTTTGATCCGCAGTACCAGCCATGGACGGGCGGGGGAAATCACTTCGCGTTCCTCAACCAACCAGCAGCAGTCGAACGCAATTTCTACTCGTTCTGTTCGGCGGTTCGGCCTTTGTTGGCAGGGCATCCAGAGTGTCTACAGCAGCTGGAGGACATTCAAAGTGATTTCCCAAAGGTGATGCAGGCGCAAATGGAGACGATGTGGGCGGCCAAACTCGGACTCGACGCGTTTGACGCGGCTTTATTCCGCGAGCTGGCAACACTGATGATGCAGACGCCTGTTGATTACACAATGTTCTTCCGGGAACTCTCATCGTTGCCAGATGACATTGAGCCGCTTAAGAAAAGCTTCTACAAAGGCTCGACCTATGCTGCAGATCCCGAAGGGCTAGACAAGCGTTGGTCAGCGTGGCTCACAAATTGGCAATCGCTGATTCAGCCTGGCACGCCTGAGGAGCTTTCCAGTCAGATGAAGCTCGTTAACCCGAAGTACAGCTTGAGAGAGTGGTTCGTTGTGCCCGCCTATCAGCAAGCGGCAGAGGGTAATTACGCTTTGCTGCGAGAACTGCAGGACGTGATGACGCAGCCGTACGCTGAGCAATCAGAGGCAGTAGAGAAAACATACTACAGGCTGAAGCCGCTGGAGCTCTTTGAGGTTGGCGGTTGTTCGCATTACAGCTGCTCGTCGTGACGGGTTTCCGCGCAGCCGGAAATTTCTTAACTTCGCTGCATCGTTGATGTAAACGCAGCAGCGCCAAACATTGCCATGCCTCCCAGTCTATTGAGCCGTCTTCGGGCCGGGAGGCTTTGAAGCTTATGGCGAACTGCCCCGGCGAAGAGCGCAAATGATGTAATAGATATCGAGACGACGCCCAAAAACGTCACCATTAATATGAGTAGCTGTGGAACAGCCGGTACTTCGGGATTAACAAACTGAGGAAAAAAAGCAACGAAAAAGACAATATCCTTTGGGTTCAGTGCTGTAACGAGAAAAGAGGACTTGAACAGGTTCGCTGATGACATCCCTGGAGCTGATAACGACGGCAAATCACGCTGAGGCACTTCGCGCCAGACTTTTATACCAAGGTAAACCAGATACCCAACCCCAAACCATTTTAGGATCAGGAAAAGCGTCGCTGACGTCGCTAAAACAGCACCTAGACCAATCAAGGACAACGTCATTGCCACCAAGTCACCAATTAAAACGCCAGAAACCAGTGGAATAACAGATTTTTTCCGTGACTGATAGACTGACCAAGCACCAAGATCACAGTTGGCCCGGGGATGATGGCAAAGATGAAGACCACAGATACAAAGGTTATCCAGATCTCAAGAGTCATAGCGTGTCCTTGTTAGGGGACCCGGCCTTTGGCCGGGTTCTTTTATGATGGTTATTATTCAGGACGCTTTACCGCAGAGAATCGTGACTAGATGTTTGCCCAGCAGCATAACTCATCTAGAGCTGTTTCAACTGGTCATTTGAAAAATGTGGGGAGACACAGGTTGCGGTTGGTGATTCTATATATCGACGATAAGCCTCGATACCGTTAGCGCTCTCTGTGTTACTTAATACGGCACCATTTCGAAGCATGACACTGACCTCCTGTTCATTTGTTACGATCTTAATGCTCACAGGCATGTATAGCTGATCAATCAGGGCCATTTGCGTAACTTTTCCCATTTGAACGACTTTTCCGGTTGATGACCACAGCCTGAAGTTCTCCGGCATCCGGGTTATCCGGTCTATTTTCTGCTCTAGTTTGAATAGACTGGAGTTTACTACGGGTATTTCCCCTTTTGTCCAAGTGCTTATCGTAGGGTGGGCGTTGGGAGCTACAATGTTGTCGAAAGGGGCATGAGTCCAGGCAACCATTCTAAGGGTGGCAGGAAGGGTAAAGTAGTCGTTGAGTGACTCCATACAGCTAACCTCTGATTTTCCATTTTGAATTTCGTGGAAGCTCCAGCTTTCTTTCAGACCTGCCTCAGTTTTTGTTCTTCGATGTATCAGCATGTTGTATCCGCGATGATGCACATCGTATAGAACGAAACCGGAAACAACAGAGCCACTCGAACGTTTCTGTATTAGTGTAAAATCAACATACTCAGTTGAGCCGTTGAGTTGTGTTGCTATTTCTCCATCAGCAATGTACCAGTTCGTATCCGAGCGATCGGTTCCAGCGGTATTGATTTCAATCGATTGGTCGCAGCCTGCGATTCCGATACCTAATGCAACCACTAGCATGGCGAGGATCTTCATAATTTGCTCCTTGAAAGCTTGAACTTCAAATATATGAATCGGAGCAGTACGGAATCCATCTATTAATATACGACTGTTATTAACAAATGTTTGATGCAGCTGATTGGTGGGTTCGTTACGTTTGTTCTGGTGGTTCAACCGATCTTATCTTTTGAGAACACAATTGTGGATGCTTACGCACCGAGATCTGAGGCGAGTGACGCGAATCAAAATTCTGTTGGAAGAGATTGGGGATAGACTTACCCTGAATTGATCGGAGGTAAAATTCCTGCCCGCAACCGATATACCACTGGCTGTGCAGTGGTTCAATGATTCCGGACACTGCTAACTAAATCAGCACACCATCCAACTTCTCCTGGGAGAGGCAGGTGTTGCAGCCTCTGATTGACCAGTGCTCACGAACCAGGTTAAAAAAAAGCGCCAACTCTTCAATACTTTCGTAACGGTCTTTTCTCGCCACCAGGTAAATTGGCAATTTCATTCTGTCCCTGGCGACAATCTGGATATCGCCGCGCGCGGCGGACGCAGTGGCAAGCTGGCGTTCAAGTACGCCTAATCCCATACCGGATCTAACCATGGCCAATGTAGAATATTCGTCGTCGGAAGTGGCAACAACATGTATTTGATCGTTATCATCGCCGAGCATTTTCTTCAACATTTGATGGTAAGGGCAATGTTCCGCCGGAAACACCCAGGGCAAGCTCGCCAGCTCTCCCAACCGATCGGGAAGCTGTTCGATGTCGCTGGAGGCCGGCGCAATAACGGTTACATCAATATGGCCGAGTTCTTCCCGGTACAGTTCGGGATGGTCCCGGCCACCGTATACAAATCCGGCGTCCAATTGTCTTCGGAACACATCTTCCTGAATAGCCAATGAATTACTGGTCTTGATGACTGGAGACACATCAGGCAACGAAGCTGAAACAGCCTTCAAAATCGAGTCCATTTTCAGCAGTTCGGGTAATGCATTCAGACCTAGCAGCAGCCGCTTCCTTGTGCTGGATGCCACCGCCTTAGCCGTGGACTTAAACTCTTCGAGGTCACCAATAACTCGATAGGCCAGCGGCAGCATTCTTTGACCAGCTTCCGTTAGCAACATGCCCTGCGAGGTACGTTCAAAAAGTCTTAACCCGGTGACGTCTTCGAGTTGACGAATCTGAGCGCTGACCGCTGCTGGCGTCGAAAACCGGCGTTCCGCAGCCTTCGTCAGGTTACGTTCTTCGGCGATCAGAACAAAAGATCTAAGTTTGTCGACCTGAATATTCATCACATTCCCCTCTCTGGCAAAGTGCGAACGTCGGGAAAAGGGCTAGCTAAACTAACGCCTTAGTACTACCTGATCCCAACGACTAAAAGTGCACCTACACCACGGAGGCAAAAGTGTGTGGTGGTGATGACGAGTAGCCGCCGGCCTCTTAAGTCATAGACCCGCTTCTTTACCGTTACCATAACCGAGCTCGAAAAAAACAACCAGTGAAATCCCGTCAACAAAAACTGAATATGCATGAAAAATCAATTGATGGACCCGCCGGATCTATGCATTTATTTTGGAAATAAGATAAAAAACAAAAGGACAAAGTCGTGGAAAAATCTGACGCTGAAGGTTCCGATCTGCAACTTAGTAGTGCCTCTGCTTTAACTACATATATATCTTCAAAAGGGAATTTCATATTGCTTACCGTCAGGTTATGGGGATCGAGATTAAGAACCAGGCATCAGTTAAGGAATAAAGTTCGAAACATGGATATATCCCTGATTGAGAAAGATGTCGGCCTCGCTCCAGGGACTTTGGTAAATGAAGCCTATAAGCCTTTTTGGAAACCTTGATACGATAATCAACTCTCTAACAGAACTAACAATTATTTACTTCATTTTTTATTGTGGGAAAGAATATCAACCAGCTAATCCAGCCTTTCAACAATTAGATTTTAAGATGAAACTCCATTATCTCGAAACTTCTTAGCGACGAAGTGATTCAGATAAGCCATTTCTGAGGACTTGGGTGCTAGATAGGCTAGCGAGAATATCTGTGCGGTAGCGTACGCTGACTGCATGCACTTGGGCGTCACTCACGGTATTTACCATATAGGAAGCAACTCCAATGATCACCGTTATTACTACGTTTCGTTTGTCAACGCCAATTACGCAGGAAGAGGCACGAATTATTTTTCTGAGCACGGCTCCGAAGTATCAGGACGTAGCTGGCCTTTATCGTAAATGCTACGTCTTGTCGCAAGATGGCAGCACGGCCGGTGGTGTCTACCTCTGGAACTCGCAAGAAGAAGCTGAGGCAATGTATACCGAAAGTTGGCGCGCTTTCGTGCGCGAGAAGTACGGCACAGATCCTTTGGTGACGTACTTCGAAACTCCTGTCGTCGTCGACAACGTTACGCACGAGATTCTGTCAGATGAGCAGGCTGGTTCGGCCGCCTAGTCGTTCCGTTGAGCGGCCAGTCCAAGGTAGTCTGAGAAACAGAAAAGCCGTAAAAGGCGCTATTGCCGGACAACTTTCCAAAGCTTCGCGGCTCCAAGATTGCCGCAAGGCTTTGCGTTAAGAGTAAAGAAAAGGAATCGAGCATGAATGCAGTACGAGAAGGATTTGAACCACTGTCACGCACGAGCCCGTTAACTGAATTGCTCGGCCCTATTTACCAGAAAGTGGACGCAGCCGGCCTGGTTATTGGGCTGGTCGCAGAGGAGAAACATTGCAACGCTCGGGGCATCGTCCACGGGGGTCTTTTCGGTACTCTCGCTGATATTGCTATGGGGTATAGTGCAGCGTTCTCTACAGAGCCGCCGACGCCAATCGTTACCACGAGCCAGACCGTGGATTATGTGGGCAAAGCAGAAAAAGGAGATTGGATTGAGGTTCATACGGACGTTCAAAAAGTTGGGCGCAGTACCGCGTTCACCAACTGTTATTTCCATGTCGGTTCAAAGCGCATAGCGAGAGCCAGCGCAGTGTTCAGCGTCACAGCCTCATGACAAGTCATCGCAAAGGTTTTTTTTCAGAGGCGGGCAGGGTGGTTATCAGTCTGGCGCTAGAGGCAATGGTTCAGAGATGAGAGCGCGCTCGATATGATTGTAAATTTGACGCCCCGACTCGCTCTATAACGGATAAATCCACGAATCGTTGAAAAACTGGCAGGTATTGGCTGAAATGGGCGGGCGCGACAGAGATTCAGGAAGGTCTCGGAATCTGCACGAAGCACCCCTAAAGTGCTTGTTTGCAAGGATCGCTGCACCGACCGCACGAAAGTCTTCAAGGAGTTCTGCGTCAGAGTACGACAAGCCATATGCTCCGAAAGTGCCAATGAAGCCTCCGGGCTTTCTCTTTTCGATCCAGGAACGATTCCTGTACCGGATCCAGTAGTGAAAATGGCGTGATACATGCCAGCCTAATCATCTGGACAAGGAGGTAGTTCCGTTGCTGAGGCGGTCAAGCGCCGGATTTAGTACAACATCGGTGGTCAAATCTCTACCAAGGTTGAAGCACAATGCTGCGCATAATGTATATTATGTTAAATGGTGTACGTAGCTCTTTAAAGGTAGGAACAGCAGCCCCGGTCAAATTCCCCTCTCTTCCCATACGCCACCTTCTTCAAACCATTGACTCTGCAGCTACTACAGGGTTTTTGATACCCACTGACGGCGCAGATTTAATGGGAGCATTTCTGAAATGAAAACTGAACTGAAACAGGCTTATAACGTGGAACTCACCGCGGCGTGCGAAGCTGAAGAGTCGCGTAACTTTTCAAAGGCGTTCGCCCACCTTGAGCGAGCTCATATTCTGAGCCAGAAGTATGCTTGGGCGCACACAAGGACCCACATTCGCATGCTCAAACTCGGCTGGCGTACGCGTGACATGCGGGAAGTCGTTGGGCAGCTTACTCGAACGTTCGCCGCATTGTTGTTTTCTCGCATATGGGTTCCCCTTGGAAATACCGGGCGTGCGAACGTCAGTCCGTTTGCGCCAATGCCTTTGCCAGAAGATCTCGCTCGTGTGCTTTATAAAGAAAGCCATCACCAGGCTGAAAGATAAAAACCGACTACGGCTAGCCGTTAATCGACGTAACCACCCACTGCCTGCAGAATCGTCTGTGAATTGCTGGGTGTTACCCAGGCCGCGATGGCATTTCGTTTCTGCCCTTTTTCGGGGAACTCTGGAAGTGTAACGGTCCAGCTTTTCTCTCCAGGTACTGTTATTAACTTCAACACCACGAAATCGTGTGTGAGTTCCCGGCCGCGGTTTTCTCCAGCTTTCACGGATGTTGTTAACCCCATACCGAGTATGGCTATATGCAACTGGCCAGCCTTCTCGCCATCAAATTCCGCCTTAAAGCGGCGTTTGTCATTAACGCTAGCCTTGAGTACCCCAACCTGTTTGGTGTCGTCTGTCCAGGTTCGTTGCCCTCGAAACCATTGGCGCCATTCTTTGTTGTTGATAACGATTCCCGGAGTATAAGACTGGCTAACGTGCCCTTCACGCACATAATTCCGCTGGCGTTCGCTGTAAGCAGCTTTTGCGAACGGGTCTTTCCAGCCGATGTAATCCCAGTAGTCAACGTGGAACTCCATTGGAACGAATTCTTTGAACAGCTCAGGGCTGCTCTTCAAAGAGCCCAGCCAACGATCAGCGGGAGGACAGCTGCTGCATCCCTCTGAGGTAAACAGCTCAACAACGTCGGTTTTACTCGTTCCACTAGTCCACTCTGCGGCGCTGGCAAACGACGGCAGTAAGAAAAGCAACGCAATAAACCATTTTGTCATGGGAACCTCTCATCGGATTAGCCATCTGTATTAATGGATCAGAGCAAAAGGTGCCGGCTTTGGTTCCTCCCCAAACATAACGTTTCTATAACACTTGGTGACGGTTCTTCGCAGGTTGTCGTTTACATAATGTTGCGAGAAACATGGCTTTGTCATGTTTGCGAGGTTTGATGACGGTATAAAATGTGGATCCTCCAACGCAGGAATTTCGGGATTTTGGACAAATGAAAGGCCAAAAGAGATGCCGGTACTTTCAGTACCTACAGCACCTAATGATTCTGATATTTGTGTCGTTTAGTCCGACGTTGCTTGGAGCGAACACCATCAAAATCAGCACCGGGCACTGGCCGCCGTACCTGAGCGAAGATCTACCTGGTGGCGGTTTTGTCTCCCAGATTATTCGTGAATCCTTTGAAAGCGAAGGTGTCGACGTAGATTTTGCATTTCTTCCCTGGTCGCGGGCGCTGGCAATGACCAAATCGGGAAAATATCAGGCCTCGGCGATCTGGTCTTGCACCGAATCAAGAAGCCGTGACTTCCTGTTCTCTTCTCCTTTACTGCCCTATCAATACGTTTTCTATCACCGCGCTGCCGAGGCTTTTGACTGGGAAGCCCTTGTAGAGTTGAAAGGAAAGAAAGTTGGTCTGACACAGGATTACAGTTACGGCGAAACACTCAGTGATGTTATTGAGAGTGGTCTCGTCGACGCTGACGTCACCACTTCTGACGCGGCTAATTTCAAGAAGCTGCTCCTTGGTCGCATTGATTTGTTTCCCATGGACCCCGTTGTGGGTGAAGCGATGATAAGAAACCAGTTTACTTCCCAGGCTTATCAACTGACGTTTCATCCCAAACCACTCCGGAAGGCGTTTTACCACGTGCTGTTTAACGCGGAGTCAGCCGGCCTCAGGCAGGCGTTCAATGATGGATTAGCGACGTTGCGCAACAACGGGAGGTACCAAGCCATTATTGAGAAAGCGGTCGCCGAGAACAGCACACCAGTAACTGCGCAGATACTGGAAGATAAACTGGTCAACTGGGACGCCACGGCGGCGCCCTGCTCCCCTCCTCCTGCCGAGTAATGCGAGTTTGATCGTATCGTTAGGTTCCATGCCGTTTAAGACTTGCTTATACGATGAATGCAGCTAAACTCCTATTCAGCTTGCATTTTTCATCGCTGTTTGGCTAAGAAATGTGCCATCCTTGGCAGTGTGACCGCCAGGTTTGTCAGTAGCAGGTCTCGGAGTGCAATCGTTGACTGAATCGTTTCAAATAATGCTAAGAGCAAAGTGCTGAGATTGCGCATGCAGGAACGTCTATCGCCCCTAAGCAGAGCTTTACGCCCCAAGGTGGTTTCGAGGGTGGTAGCCGCCGTTCTTTGCTATTCAACCTCTTCCATCGTTGTTGCCGCGGATGATTCCCTTTGGGACATTCCCTTGGAAGAGCTTGGTCAAATTCGTGTTGTCTCAATCGCCTCTGGAACCGAAACACCTCTCGATAAGGCCGCTGCAATCACTTCGGTCATTAATGCGGACGATATTGCAGCCATGGGCGCCACGGACTTGGACCAGGTACTTGAAACAGTGCCTGGGCTCCATGTGAATCACTCTGATCAGGCGTTCTCGCCCAAATACGTGTTTCGGGGCATTACTTCCAGCAATAACGCCCAAGCGCTTCTTCTTATCAACGGCATTCCTACAACCACCATGATGTATGGGAACCGTGGCAACGCCTGGGGCGGTATGCCCGTGAAGGCCATTGAGAGAATTGAAGTCATTCGGGGCCCAGGCTCGGCTCTTTATGGGGCCGATGCCTACTCCGGTGTCATTAATATCACTACAAAGAACCATCAATCGATCAACGACCAAACCGTCGGTGGCAGAGTTGGCAGCTTTGATACACAGGGAGCCTGGTTGGAGTCGGGCCACCAAATCGGCGATATGGGGCTCAGCCTGGTACTGGAATATCAAACGACGGATGGTTGGGATGAAACTATAGAACGTGATGCGCAGACCAACTTCGACGAAACGTTTGGTACGTCAGCGTCGTTGGCCCCCGGCCCAGTCAATACAGGTGTCGACCAAGTAGATGCTCGATTCGAATTGAGCGGACAGCAATGGACTTTTCGGGCAGGCCTGCAGGACAGAGGAAATCTCGGCACCGGCCCAGGCGTTGCGCAGGCGTTGGATCCTGAAGGACAGTTCTCGTCTCGACGTGTGAATGCCGATTACAGTTATCGGTGGTCTGATCTGGCCGAAGGCCTTGATGTCGAGGCACGGGTCTCTTACTTCAATATAACGCAGGATCCGGAGAACGACATCGTTCTCTATCCACCAGGTGCGTTTAACGGAAACTTCCCTGAGGGCCTGATTGGAAGTCCCGGCTATAAAGAGAATCAGTTTAGGTTTGATCTGAACGCTATTTATCGGGGCCTCGAAAACCACCGCATACACACCGGGATTGGTACTTTGTGGGCGGATCTTTATGAAGTTACTGAACGCAAGAACTTCAACCCGGATTTCAGCCCCAAAGGCAGTGTAGTGGATGTGTCTGATGACCCAACGGAAGTCTGGATGCCTGAGGAAGACCGCACGAACTACTATGCGTTCATTCAAGATGAATGGCAGTTTGCACAAAACTGGCAATTGGTCAGCGGCATTCGTTTTGACGACTATTCTGACTTCGGCAACACGTTAAACCCAAGAGCTGCCCTGATATGGGCAACTACCGATAACATCACGACCAAGCTGCTCTATGGCCGGGCATTTCGGGCCCCATCACTGAACGAGCTATATGTCGCCAATAACCCGGTGTTCATGGGTAACGACGAGCTTGACGCAGAAACCATCGACACGTTCGAGATAGGCGTTTCTCATCAGATTACAGCCCAACTGCTCTACGGGGTTAACCTGTTCTACTATGAAATTGATGATCTTATTAACGCGGTCCCAATGTCAGGGCTCATTGCCACGCAATATAGAAATGCGGGCCAACGTACCGGGCACGGTGGCGAACTCGAGTTGACGTATCAGGTGTACGAAGACCTGTCATTGCAAGCGAACTACGCTTATCAAACGGCAAAAGACGAAGGCACCGGGCAATCGGTTGGCGAAGCCCCTAATCATCAGATTTACACCCGAGTTGACTGGACGGTATCACCACAATGGTTGCTGAGCTCACAGGTAAACTGGGTGGGCAAGCAAAAAAGGGCCGCTGGCGACCAAAGAGAGCCCGTATCGGACTACACCACCGTCGATATGACCCTTCGTACCCGGGGGCTATGGCAAGGGCTGGATCTTTCACTATCCGTTCGTAACGTTTTCGACGAGGACGTGAGAGACCCCAGCCCGTTTGCTGACCCTGCCCCACCCATTCCAAATGACTTCCCCATGCCGGGGCGCACTGTAGTCGGTGAACTCTCCTATAGCTTTTAGCCGGGCACTGACTGCCTAACCTTCCCAGTCCCTTTTTTCCCTGCCATGGTAAACGATACTTTCACAGCGGATCGGGAAGAAGCTACCTTCGCGGCGACTTTTGGTATCCCGGAAACACGGAGCCATTCCTGCTACGAAGCAAGGGGTTAGGATAAGTTGGTACTCCTCGCAACTAAACCCCATGTCAGCAGCTAACGCCGCGTGCACAGCTGCCACATTCATCGAGTATCCGTACGTCGTGTTCAAGTGTTCGTAGACCGAAAACGCCATTTTGAGGTAGCGTCCCTCAGAGAAGCCGTACTCTTTTGCTTTATCCAATGTGAACGCAATGCGTTCGTCTGTTGTCGCGAGCGGACGCCCATAACCATAAAGAATTCGCCCTAAGGATTTTTCGTGGTCAACGAATTCCTCTAACATTCCTCCCTCATCGCACCATTTACCTGCTCTGTAGAAGAAATCAAGGGCTCTAACCTCTGGCCGACGGCCGTATATAGAGGCTTCCGAAATACTTAATCCCGCCATGAGACCCAAAGACGGTGTTGTTCGAACGGAGCCTGCCAAAGCCGCAACGTGATTGGGCCAGATAGATGGATCCGGATAGCTGGTGCCAACCCAATAGGAGTTGAGCATCTTAGCGACATTTTCTCCTGGGTCTTTCCCAAGAATGCAGTACAGGTATAGATGCAGCCATTCCAGATGATCCAGTTCATGGTGGAGATCCTTACCATGCATAACCACACGTTCTGTCAGAAAGGCTTTTCCGATACGGGTCAGCCAGTGACTTTCTGTTTCAAGTAGCTGCTCATGGTTCATCGTCCGCCCTCCTCGTCTCGCTGTTTAAACGGCCCTGGATCATCTTCCAGTTCAATGGCGGAGCTATAAAATGGGAATTTCTTCCATCCCATTTTACGTTGTTCCAACGCATGGACCGCTGCACCGGGCAGCCTAAGCATGAGATAAAGCATGCTACCCTGGTCACGATCCAGACCAAGATCAACGAACGCCGCCGCCGCAACAGATGTTATGGATATCGGGCATCCGAAGAACTCCTCCAAGGCCCCGCGTTGGTTTTGCAGCCAGTGCAACGCTCCGTCTTTCGGCGCGAACTGCACCAAAAGTTCCAGCGACTGCAGGAGCGTGGTTGGAATCTGATCACCGTTAGGATCAAACCCTGGAGGATGTTCTATCGCGGGCCATATGTCGGCTCTTTCATCTTCCTCTGGGGCCTGCAGCCTTGATTTCCAGCGATCCACGTCCTGACCACATTCTTCCCATAAGCGGATACAGATCTCCAATTCCTGGGAACCGCCATACAGACCGGACCCAACAGCAAGTGCTGACATAAGTGCGGAGCTATGGTTAGTGGCAGCCACGCCGCCGTTCATAGCCGCACGAATGCTTGCTTCCTTGGGGCCCTGGTTGGCAAGAACCAGGGCAAGCTTCTCAAGTAGCACAGCTTCATCCGGCCGGGGCCGTTCACCCATGAACATCAATAGTAAATACTCGAACCAACCAGCCTTGGCGATCACCTGGCCATACACATCATAGCCATGACAGTAGCTGGCCTTAGCGGCAAACGGGTTGGACTCTTCCGGCTCTTCAAACCAGAAATCAGAGTGATAGACGTAATCTGAGGGCACGCGATTTCCCCTAAGTTAATTGTCGTTGGGTATCGAGCCGGTTAACACCTTCATTCTCGATCCTAATGGAGGTACCTGATCACCATCGACGATGATATCCAGAAGGCAAGGGCCGGGACGTGACAGAATTTCGGGTATGTCCAGGTCTATCAACTGCTCCATGGTCTGTACTGTGTGAGACTCAATACCCAATGCTTTGGCCATCATGGCAAAATCCACACTTGGTAGTTGCGTGGCGACCCGTTCCCCTCCGCTCAATTTCTGTCCATGATTGACCATGCCTAATGAAGCATCGTTCAGAACGAGCATCAATACATTCAGGTTTTCCTGGAGCGCAATCGTCAATTCCTGACCTGACATCAGATAGCTGCCGTCTCCCGTAAAACAAACAACCGGCTTGTCCCGGTTGGCCGCGGCCATCCCGATAGAACTGCCGATCGCCCAGCCCATTGCAGCAAACCCCAACCCGATATTGAACAGATTCCTTTCAGCTGGCATGCCTTTCGGGCGCCGAACATTCCAGTAATGAATCCCCCACAGGAAGCTGTTTCCGGTATCCATAAGGACTCGGGAATCCCGGGGGCATATCGTACTCATGAAATTCATCAGTGCCTGGGCTTTAATGCGCCCCGATCTTTCAAGACAAACCTCAGGTTCATCAAAACGGGTATTTTCCGGCAAGGGAGCATCGCTGGTAACTGGCTGTCTGGACTCTCCAGTAGCGTCACCAATCAATTTATCCGCGATCGCTCCAAATACGAGTTTCGGGGAGCCCAGAACTACCAACCTCGCCATTGTTGAACGGCTGAGATGTGAAGGGTTGCTGGAAATATGAATCAGGCGGTCCGACAGTATGGTGGTCGGGTCCCATCCACACGTGGATACTTCATCGAGGGCTGTGCCGATGGCTACGACACGATCCGCATTCTCCACTTTTAACGCGTCGGTCGCGCTATTGTGGCCGGCGAAACCGAATACGCCCCTGTAGAGTGGATGAAAGCTATCTACGAGCCCTTTTCCTCGCGGCGTGGTAACGAGTAGCCAATTACGTGATTCCGCCAACGCTACCAATATATCATTTGCCCCCGTAGCGCCCTCACCCAACACCAGCGTGACCTTATCGGTGCACTCTAAATCGTCCAGCAGCGCCTGGAGGGACGCCTGGTTGGGAGCAACTTCGTGGTTGAGAAAAGCATTGAGCGCCTGATCCTTTACGTTATCCGGAATCCGATGGCGCATTACATCCAGGGGGATCGCAAGGTGTGCCGGCCCGGGTTGATTACTCACAGCATGGCTTACAGCCTGAAGCAGTTTGGTTTCGAGTTGCGCAGGATGCGATACCAAAGTGTTGTAACGCGTACATTTGGCAAACATCTCGACTGTATGAATTCCTGTGCAAGATGTTTCCTGCAATGAACCCTGGCCAAACTTGTCCAGCCCTGTTTGCGCCGTTATGACGAGAATGGGAATGCCGTCCGCATAGGCTGATGCGACACCGGTTAACAGGTTCGTGGCACCAGGACCTGCAGTTGAACAACAGACGCCTATTTTTCCAGTTTCGCGGGCATACCCTTCTGCCATGAAGGCCGCTCCGGATTCATGACGAGCAGTAATGGTCCGAATGCCTCCCCGGCGTTCACTTCTTGCCAACGCATCATAAAATGGTTCAATGCTCCCGCCAGGAACGCCAAACACATACTCGACACCCAGACGCTCCAGATAGCGTAATATCAAGTCACCATTTTCGAGCATTGATAATCCTTTTGGAGGTTACGTCCATTATTGAAGTGTGAACAAAGGCGGAGAGGTAGCTATTCCAGCGGTCGAGGCATGGAAATCCCATATCCCTGGGCGAAGTCGAGGCCCAGTTCAACCAGACGGGCTCTCACCTCGTCGTTCTCCACGAACTCGGCAACCGTCTTGAGTCCTGCGGAGTGGCCAATCCGGTTGCACGCATCGACTATCGACAAATCGATTGGGTCGTCCAGCAGGTTGCGGACGAAACCACCATCAATTTTCAGGTAGTCCACTGGCAGGGCTTTCAGATAGGAGAACGAACTCATGCCCGCACCGAAATCATCAAGCGCGAATTTGAACCCTCTTCTTTTGGCGGAATTGATGAACCTCTGAGTCGCGTTCAGATTGGCAATGGCGGAAGTTTCAGTAATTTCAAAGCAGATACGTTCGGGAATCAGCTTGTACCGCTCCGCTAACTGGCTGATGTACAGAAACAGTTCTGGCTCGTTAAACGAGCTTCCAGACAGATTAATAAAGAACGTTCCTGTGCTCTCACGCCCGAGCCCAGTGCGATCAAGGTAGTCAAATGCCAGGTCGATGACCTTGCGATCAACTCGTGTCATCAAGTTGAAGCGTTCCGCCGCAGGAATGAAGGCTCCTGGAGGTACGATGTCATCCCCTTCGTTCAGGCGGACCAGAAATTCGGTGCGATAACCGTCGTTGGCTTCTGGCTGAAGGGCAACCATTTCCTGCTGCCATAGGCAGAAACTGTTATTTTGCAGAGCCTGCTGAATTCGGCTGGTCCAGTTCATATCCCGCTGACGTTGCTGCATATCACTGTCATCGGTTTCGTAAAGCTGGACGTTATTGCGTCCCCGATCCTTGGCGGCGTAGCAGGCCAGGTCGGCGTGGCTCAGAAGCTCACCGGCACTGTTGTAGTTTTCGTTGATCAAAACCATACCGATGCTGAGCGACACCGAGAACGGCTTGTTCTGCCAAACAAAGCGGAACTCATGGACCACTTCACACAGCTTTTCAGCGACCTTGTGTGCATGGACCGCGTCGCAACCGCGCAGCAGTACTCCAAATTCGTCGCCGCCGAGGCGAGCCAGGGTATCATCAGAGCGAATTTGAAGTGACAGCAATGCGGCGACCTGCTTAAGCAAGTAATCCCCAGCCACATGACCACAGGTGTCGTTTATGATCTTGAACTGGTCAAGGTCAAGATAGAGCAGTACATGATGACGGCCGGTTTTATGGGTGTCTTCGAGCGCCTGCACCAGCCGCCGCTCGAATTCCCGGCGGTTCACAAGATCAGTCAGGCTGTCATGATAGGCCATATGCTCCAGGGCATTCTCGGCAACACGCTTGGCCTGGCGCATGAATCCTTCACGTACTTCCCGATCAATGGCAGGAATCAACCGGGACAGGTTGTCCTTCATGATGTAATCCTGCGCACCGGCTTTCATGGCGGTAACGGCAACGCCCTCGCCGATCGTTCCGGATACGATGATTACTGGCAGGTCCTTGCAGTACTTCTTGGTCAGCTCCAATACCCTGAACGAAGAGAAGCCGGGCATGTTGTGGTCGGTAATGACGATATCCCACTTACCCCGGCGAAGGGCATAGGACAGACGGTCTTCGCTGTCTACCAACTCATGATAGGGGGCTATGCCTCCTTTGCGCATCTCTCGCAGTAGAAGCAGCGCATCGTCTTCTGAATCTTCGACGATCAACATCCGTAGAGGGCTGGCTGTGTCTGTCAATGGCCTTACCTTTTTATAACGAGCGAACCGCACCTGCCTTGGGCACTTTATTGACAAAAAGCCAATAGCGGGCAAGCAACTTCATTTGTTCCGTAAACTCCCGATAATTGATCGACTTGGTGATAAAGCTGTTGGCACCCAGACGGTATGCATTCAACAGGTCTGCCGGCTCATCAGAGGATGTAACCATAACGACTGGCAGCCAATTGGTTAGTGGCGAGGACCGAATACCTTTCAGGACCTCCAGGCCACTGACCTTGGGAAGCTTCACATCAAGCAAAACAAGACCGAGCGAATCCAGATCTTTACACGGCTGCCTGGCATCGTTGCCAAACAGGAAGTCCAGGGCTTCCTGCCCGTCTTCTTTTACGATGACAGGGCTGTTTTCGCTCGCACTCTTGAGGGCTCGCACTGCCAGAACCTGATCATCCGGGTTGTCTTCAACCACAAGGATTGAATGGCCATCCATGATTTTATTTGCCCTTTCAATGAATTGCATTAATAGGTTGAATCTGACTACAGTCTAGCCCTGATCTCCCGAAACAGGCAACTTCACAACAAAACTTGCCCCCTCACCCAGTTGCGACGTAGCGGAAATATCGCCATGGTGCCGGCGAACCACGCGGTATACAGTCGCCAGGCCAATACCTGTGCCGCCGAACTCCGACGGCGTATGAAGTCGATTGAATGCCACAAACAGTTTGTCGATATACCTCATATCGAAGCCGACACCGTTATCACGAACCTCAATAGCAACCCAGCGCCCTTCTCTTCGAGACAACACTTCGACAATTCGTTTTTCTTCTTTGGCGCTGTATTTCCAGGCATTCGCCATCAGGTTCTGGAAGGCAACACGCAGCATTCGGCTGTCGCCTACAACCCACATACCCGGCTGTATGAGAATTTCCGTTGGCACATCATCGCTGATGTCTTGCAGTTCTTCCGCAATTTCTTCCAACATCTGGCTCAAGTCTATTGTCTGATTTTCCATGGACTGTCGGCTGACGCGGGACAGAACAAGCAACCCATCGATCAGCCCCGCCATCCGTACACTGGCCGCGCGGATTCGCTTCAGGTAATCCTTACCGATCTCATTCAACTGATCGCCACAATCCTCTTCCAGGGCTTGCCCAAACCCTTCAACGGCTCTCAGGGGCTGCCTGAGGTCATGGGAGACCGAGTAACTGAACGCCTCCAGTTCACGGTTGGCCATGCTCAGCTCGGAGGTCCTGGCCTCGACGATGCGCTCCAGGCTGTCACGGCTTTCCAGGATCCGGCGGTTCTGTTGCTGGATGGTGCTGATCATCTCGTTGAAGGTGTTACCCAGGCGCCCGAGTTCGTCGGTGCCGGAAACCGGCGCACGAATGGAATAGTCGTGATCCTGGGCGATGCGCTCGGCCGTCTCCGAAAGCTTGAGAATGGGTTCGGATACGATTCTCTGTAACCTGAGCGCCAGGAATACCAGCGCGATGAGGATCACCGCCCCGATACCGGAGGCTACGGATACAAAGGTCCGGATATGGCCCCGCAAAACTTCAAGGTGTGATGAGAGGAAAAGCTGCCCGACCACTTCGTTGTCCAGTGTGACCGGCATCAGTAACTGATAGACGTCCCCGACGAACCCTACTTCCAACGACGAACCAACCGACGGGCATTGCCCCTGTGGCCGGCCTGAAAGAGACGTCATCACGTCCCCTTGCTGGTTGTAGACACAGGCCTGCCGAATAGTGTCGATACGCTTGAGGCTGGTGATAATACTGCTCAGCTGCTCGTTGTCCTCGAACACCAGGGCGGCAGCGGACTGCTCCGCCAGGATGCCGGCGATGACATGAAGCTCGGATTCAAGCTGTTTCCGGTAATTCTGGTTCTCAACAAAGATGAGGCTCGCGCAGACCAGGGTGATGCCAAGTGCGCTGGTGAACAACGTAAGGAATAGCAGTTTGGTTTTCAGTCGCCAGTATCGCCACCGCCCCATCATCTCAGGACCCTCACCGCCAGTTCCAGAAGCCTGGAGTTAATGGTCAGGCCCGCTTTCATTGCGGCTTTCAGGCTGATTTCGAAGCGAATAACATTACCCTGCTTCACGTAACCGACAATCCCGCCCTTGCGAATGAAGTCTGGCAAATCACTCACTGTCAGTATGCCTTCGTGGCTCTCGGCCATTTCGAGCAGTTCGTCGACATTTCTGGACTGGGACTGCCCTATATAAAGTACGTCGCATCCCGCGATATCGGCCGGAACGTTGGGGTATCGAAGCTGAAGCGCCCTGCCCTGGGATTTACGACCTTGCATGGGGTCAAGCAGGTTGCCGAAGGGGTCATCGCCGTAGATGCACACATCAAGAGGATCGGAAGCGGTTGCTCCATTTGACCAAGTAATAAAACGTGTGAAGTTGTAGAGGAACGCCGCTTTGACTTCATATTCCGAGCGTATGGAAGCATGCGCCGACGCCAGGCTGAGACACAGGCTGAGAACTAGGGAAATAGAATATTTCAGGTGATCCCTCACGAGTCGGCCACGAAACAAGTAGTCATGTTGAAAAATGAATTATATGGGAGCCCGGCACCTACGGAAGGTTAGCACCCGTTTCGCTGGCGTCAACTGTATCTTAAAACTGTACTCCCCCAATAGCACCCTTCTGTGTCTGTTCCGCCAACACCGGTCCAATAGAATTTTATCAAGCACCGGAGGTGGAATATGAACATCGACAAAGTCCTGTTTCGCACACTCAAACACTATATTGAGAACCAAAGAACCCGCACACGCCTAAGAAGACGCCTGCGGGGAATGCCGATGAGAGAGCTGGATCGTTTGGCATGGGACATCGGAACAACCAGAGCTCAGCTGCTACGAGAGGCACACAGCCCGTTCTGGAAGACGCATCGCTGAGCCCTGGTGAACAAGGCTCAGCGTGACGACTACTCCCGCCAGAATGGCTTGTGCGCTTCCTCTACCAGACTGCCGTGAGGCAACCCTATGTCTTTTTCGACCAGCCTGGTGTCCATTTCATACAGCGACTGCCTCAATTGGTACCGGCGACTCCAACGTCCCGCATAGCGTTTGATAGCAGCGATGGCTCGCCTCATGAAAGAGCTCTTTGAGGGAACACATGCAATCGATGGTGTTTGTCTGAGTGTTTGATTGACGAGGATGGCTTTCATTTTCATCTTCCTTTAAATATGAACGATGACTACAATGAAACCATTCTCGACCCGCCGTACCAGGTCGTCCATCGACATTATTTGAACCCGGTGTTCGAAAAATATGAACATAAAGCTGGACAGGCTCAAGTCTTTTCTTCTGGTGGCTGAAGAGGCCAATCTGACTCGCGCGGCCGCTCGTCGTCATTCGACACCGTCTGCGGTGAGCGAGCACCTTCGCCAGCTTGAGGAAGAGTTCGAGGTTCTGCTGTTCGAGCGCAGTAAACAGGGAATGTCCCTGACCGCGGCTGGCGAGCGCTTGCTCATGCCCGTTCGCCAGGTGTTTACCGCCGTGGAAGATGTACGTAACACTGCGCTTTCCTTGCGTTCGGTGCCCCACGCAACACTCCGCCTTGGACTGAACTCTCCGCCTGAATACCTTCGTGTAGACGAAGTGCTTCGCCGGAAGACGGACGCTCTCCCTCACCTCAACCTGGAAATGAAAACCCGGGCGTCAACCCAGATTGTCGAGCAAGTGCTTTCGGAAGAGCTGGATCTGGGGTATGTCTATGGCAACTGCGAGGACCCGAGGTTGAAGGTGGTGCCACTCACGCCAGTACGTATTTCCGTTGTTGGCCCTGCGGATACGGAGTTCGACACCCTACCAGCCGACTTCGAGTCACGTCGGCGCCTGCCCTGGATCTGGCCCAACCGGGACTGCCCGTTTTTTGATTTCATGAAGGACCTGCTTGGCCCTCAGGCAAGCCTCTCCGACGCGGCCACCAGTTCCGACGACGAGTATTCCACGGTGGTTATGGTCAAATCCGGCATGGGGTTTGGGCTTGTGGAGCGGGAGTTCGCGGAACAATCACAGAGCCGCGGAGGGGTGCGTATTTTTGATGACCCGGAGATGATCACCAACCTCAATCTGATATGCGGCGTGCGAAACTATGAACGTTCAGAATTGCGGGCACTGTTCGATTTGATCGTCAGTGAATGGAAACCGTAACGGTATTCTCACGCCTTGGTGAATTTGTTAACCGAGCTGATTTGCTCACCGTTCCAGATAAACTCGAAATGCGCCGTCTGGATAACACTGCGGACGTGCCTGGGAGTGAATAATCCCCAGCAGGTATCGCCGGGTTTTCGAACAGAGTGATACCGAAGCCCTTCCGAGCCTGCCCTGTAGAGCCTGCGACCATAACTCCGTGAAGCAGCGTAGCTGTCAGCATCGTAGATGGCGTCCCCAAAGGAGAGGGTCGTGGCGTCGTGCAGGGTCATCGTCCCTACCTTGCACTTTAGCCCCCGGAACACCAGCCGGTCGTAGTCCAAACCGTGAACGCCCTGCCAGTAGCGTGACTGGTGATAGGCCACCTCCGCTATTGCTGTATCGATGCTCTCCCCCATATACAGAACACCGTACTGGCCATCGCTGAAGCGGCTGCCTTCGGGGTTTACATGGGTAAACGGGCCGGTGGCGTAGGAGCAGCCAGGGATTCCGAACGGGATCTCCGCTTTGCGGATCAGGTTGAGATTACCCAACTCGGTCTGAAGACGGGGGTTGGTGAGCGCTTGAAGTTCGTAGAGCGCATCAAACTCATCTTCGTCCGCCACATCATCAAACAGGCTGATGGGCGGAAACCTCGAGTTGATCAGGCGAAACCCGGTAATGCTCTCGGGTGTGATCGTTGGCGGCAGTTCCTGACTCACCAGAGCCCCCCGCGCAATACATCGATACGCCTGAACGTTTCATACAAAGCAGCAAACTGGCCCGTACTGATAATCTCAAGGGGACTTTTGCCGTTGAAGTACGGATTGTCGTTTTTCAGGGCCATAAAGCCGTAAACGTTCTTCGGGTTCTCGAAGATCATCCGCAGGCAGCCATGGATGTTGACCAGATAACTGAGACGTTCAATCTGGTCATGGGTCAGGCTCGCCTGCTCCGGCGCTTTACGATACTTGTAGTACGCCGGGCGGGAGATCTGAAGGATTTTCTGTACCTGCTCGGGAGTACAGCCCCAACGGTCCAGAATATTAAACACGGTTTTAAGGCCAACGCCGGAGACGTTGTTCTTTTGGAAGGTTGCGAGTTTCTGCGCGTTACTCATAGCGGACACCACTGTTTTTAAGGCTTTCGCCCACTTAACACTTGGCATCATTGTAGACTTATAGCTACATTTTGTCTATACGCAGACTTTACAAACAACTCACCCAGCGTGCTCTTCAGCAACATCGGCCAGATTTTTGTACTCGCAGTCCTGCTTCGCGATGAAGGCGTCCGCCGAATCAATCAGGATATTGTCGTCGCGCATGAACCGTCGACCCAACAACGCCGGATAGGAAAACTTCCCACGGTCCGTGAGTGAGAACTCAGTTTTATGACTGGTACCGGCAATGCAGAAGTCCATAACCACCACAAACCGGCGCTGCGAGGGTGCGCCCTTGCGCTTGATCTTAACCGTACGCTCAACAGGCAGGCTGAACTCCAGAATCACCTCTTCCAGATTCTTGCCGTCGGCGTCGTCCTCATCCTGGTGGTCAGCCAGCGGCAACTGGAAACTGACCCATTCTTCATCACCTTTCATGAACGGCTCAACATTGACGGCATGCAGTGAAGAGGTTTTGGCCCCGGTGTCCAGCCGGGCCTTCATGCGCAGTCCTGTACCCTCGAGTACAAGCCATTCCACAAAACCAAGTCGCTCTGGCACAGCGTTTTCATTACTGCTGCTCTCAGCCATGGCGATGGAGGGGATCAGGAACGCGAAAAGCGCAGCGACAACGTATCTCTTGGAGTCCGTCAACATTCAAAATCCTTTGTGGCAAAGTGTTTGAGTTCAGGGAAAAAGCTGAGGAACCTGTGTTCGAGTTCCTGGTCGTGGGCTTTGATCTCCTCGATGATTCCGCTGAACGCATTCCTGAACCGTATGCGATTGGCGACCCGGTCCAGAGCATACCCAATGTTGTCAATGTCCTGGTATGAGCGGAACCAGTCTTGGAGAACGATCTGCTGAGTCACCTTTTGCATTTTCTCAGGCATCAACGACGCGTTTTCATCGAGTTCCCGATAGACCTGATCGATAAAGGTATCGGAATTCACATGACTAAAGCGTTGCCAGTTTCTTAACAGGTAGTGATCGTAGAGGATATCCAGCGCCACACCCGAGAAACGTCGGCGCTGAGGGGAGAACAACCGCTTGCTGGCAATGACTTGCGGATGCTGGTCGGTAAACGCATCCACCGCCCTGTGATGCTGCAGCCCCACCCTCACTTCCCGGGGCAGTTCTTCCGGCACAATGCCTCTCGCAAAGTCCCCCAGCAGGCTGCCCACACGAACCTTGGGGGAATCTGGTGCGAGAAAAAGATGGGCAAGGTGATTCAAACTGGCTCCCAATAACGGCGGCGAACAGGCCTCCGCCGCCAAGGTTTCTTTGTGCAGAGCGCTCCGATCAGAAGTTGAAGGTGACGCCCAGGCCCAGACCATCAACGGTGGAGCCATCCTTGTCATAGTAACGCATGTATTCCACGTTGCCAGACACTTCCGGTGCCAGCTCAACATTCACACCAGCGCCGTAGGAAAAGTCCGACTCATCCTCGGTGGTGGTCCCCAGGAACGACTTCGCTTCCACTTCAACCCGGGTTACACCGAAAATAACGTAAGGCGTTGCGGGTGATTCGTTCGCCAGATTCAGCGTGGCGTAGCCGCCGAAGAAATTGTCCAGCGAATAATCGACGCCGCCAATGCGATCATCGTCCACGCCAAACCCAGCACGGGCTTCGAGCCCAAAGAAAGGCGACACCAGGCCACCCACCTTCGCGGACAGCGTACCAACGTCAACGTCGTCACTGCCGTTTTCGATATTGATAAAGCTGTAGTTCAGGCCCGCATAAAGGCTACCACCACCTGACTTGTAGACATCAGCGAAGGCGCTTTGGGAGACCGCCATCAGCGGCGCTGCAGAAAGACCAAGCATCAATGCAATCGACTTTTTCATTTGAATTCTCCTTCCGGTTTCAAACCGAACTCACAATTCGAAGTTGCATCAGGCTGACGACAAACACCAGCGTTCGGATCCTTATTTACGCGGAATTTACAGTGATTTAATGTACCTGTAAGACCCTGACACACTGCGGGTTCCACCTTGCGAAAGCCCCAAGCCGCATGTATCCTGACGCCGTCTCTCTGTTCAGCCGGCTAGAGCGTCCTTTGAGAAACCTGAACCCCGTAATCTTTATCATGAGCGTCATGTTTATACTTCTTAGTATTTTCATGACCTTACCTGTGCTTCTTCTCGTAACTTCTGAATCGCCGAATGCCATGGCGTTTGCGGAGTCTGCGGCTATCTGTTTTGGCACGGGGCTGCTGGGCATTCTCGCGACCTACCGCCAGGCACGAGACCTGAAGCCCCGCTACATGTTCGTGCTGACCGTCTCTAGCTGGTTTATTATCGCCCTGCTCTCCTCGCTCCCGTTCTATCTCAGTGATCTGGGGCTCACCCTCGGCGAGGCCTTTTTCGAAGGCACATCCGGCATCACCACCACCGGTGCCACGGTGCTTACAGGCCTGGACTCCATGGACCAGGACCTGCTGCTCTGGCGCTCTGTGCTGCAGTGGATTGGTGGCATCGGGATCATCGGCATGTTCGTTGCCGTACTGCCCTTCCTCCGCGTGGGCGGCATGCGGCTTTTTGCAACGGAGTCTTCTGAATGGACGGATAAGGCCCTGCCGCGAATGAAGACCCTCAGTCGTGGCCTGCTGTTGGTTTACGTGATGTTTTCGGTGCTTGCGGTAACGATCTATTGGCTATCCGGCATGAACCTTTTTGACGCGTTCAACCATGGCCTGACGAGTATTGCGACCGGCGGCTTCTCCACGTCCGACTTGTCCATGGGCAAGTTCGACTCCAACCTGATTCTGTTGGAAGCCACCCTGTTCATGATGATCGGCAGCATGCCGTTCTTTCTTTTTGTCCGGGAAATGCATGGCCAGCACGGCGTGCTGTTCAGGGATCAGCAGGTGCGGCTGTTCGTGACCATCCTGCTGGTGGTACCTGCCTTACTGACTCTTTACCGCTGGTACGTCTCCCCAACGGAGTTTGACCTCGTTAACGGCTACGTGTCGACGCTCTTCAATGTCACGTCTGTGGTCACGACAACCGGCTATGCCTCGGAAGATTACTCTGCGTGGGGGCCACTTGCGTTTGTACTGTTCTTCTTCCTGATGTTTATTGGCGGGTGCTCTGGCTCAACGGCCGGGGGCATGAAAGTGTTCCGCTTCCAGCTCTCGCTGATCGTACTGAGGGAACAGCTGATGCGACTGTTGCACCCCAGGGCGGTATTTACCCGTAACTACAATGGTCGCGCGGTCAGTGACGAAATTATCGCTTCAATGATTGCCTACACCTTTATCTTTCTATTGTGCCTTCTGATCATAACGGTCGCGCTGGCCGCTTTGCAGTTGGACTTTATCACGAGCCTGTCGGGAGCCCTCACCGTGCTGACCAACGTTGGCCCGGCATTGGGCGACACGATTGGGCCAGCGGGCACCTTTGCACCGCTCCCAGAGCTTGCCAAATGGATTCTATCGGTGGGTATGCTGATGGGGCGTCTGGAAATACTGAGCGTGGTGATTGTGCTTTCACCAGCGTTCTGGCGAAGCTAAGCGAGGCAACCTGCCCTGCTTAGGCTTCGCCCATCGAACGGCAGGCGAGCTTTACAGCACCTTATCGCGAAGGAACTTGCCGATATCCACGATCTCTTCCATGCACACGCTGTGTTCCATCGGATAGGTCTCGTACGTGGGTTCAAACCCCATTTCCTGCAGCTTTTCCACGCTTTGCCGGCCCAGGGCCTCCGGTACCATCGGGTCAAAGGTGCCATGATAGATCCGGATCGGGATGTCACGATTTGCCTCTGAGCGCTTCACAGTCTTCGCCGTGGCAAAGTACGTTGACAGGGCAATAATACCCGCCAGGCGCTTCGGATAGCTCAACCCAAGCTCGTAGGCCACGGCGCCCCCCTGGGAAAAACCGGCAATCACAATGTTCTCGCTCTTCACGCCACGCTCAATTTCCCGGTCCACCAGTTTTGCAACGGCGTCTGACGAGGCCACCAACTGATCGGTGTCCACTACCCGATCAATATCCATCGCCTTGATGTCGTACCAGGCTGGCATCGTCATTCCGCCATTGATGGTGACCGGCATATTGGGGGCGTGAGGGAAGATGAACCGAACTGCGGCATTGTCGGGCAGCCCCAGCTCCGGCACAACCGGCTCAAAATCATGGCCACTGGCACCGAGGCCATGCAGCCAGATAACGGCAGCAGTAGGATGGGGATTGGTTTCAAATTCAATATATTGAAGTTCTTGCACAAAATACCTCGGGTATCAGGATTGTTCCGTTGGTGTATTCGTCGCGCCATTGCCATTGTGGGCCTCAAGTGCTGTCACCACCGGGTTGGCGTACATATCCAGCAGATAGGGCCGAATCGCCGGGTCGCAGGCATCAAGTCGACGCTCCATCTCCGACTCGGCGGCTTCTATTTCCGCCGCTGACCAGGCCTCTGCCGTCACCACCGCATCGCTTACAGAGTCTCTGCTGGCGTGTGAATCAGGATGAATGCCTCTTTGCTGATAGGCCACCAGGTTGGACGTGTGCAAGTGATAATTGGCATGCATCTCCCGATCGATCCGGGCAGCCAGTTCCTTAGGCGTGTTTTCGGCATCCGCGATGGGTGCTCCGAAATGCACGTGCACGTGGCCCTTGAACCCCGTGAGCCCGCGCATTATCTGGTTAGTATCCTCGCCTTCGGCCTTAATGTACTTGCCCGTGCGGGAGCGGGTTTCGAGCTCTCGGGCCTTGTCCATATCGCAGGGATCATACTCGTAGGCAATGGACACCGGCACGATGTTCAGCCGGTTCATGGCTTCGCCGAAATCCAACCCACTTTTCTTCTGGCTCATGTAGAACATTTTAATAATGGCGGGATCGGTGAAATCCAGCCCGTCTTTGGCGCGCCCTTCACGCTGCGCAATCCAGATGCTCTCGTTGTTGTCGATACTGTGATTGATAAACGCCGAAAGCATGATGTAGGCGTCCCGCATTTCACGTGGGCTGGTCATACTGCGACGCACCACAAAGCTCTTGTTCAGCCGCATCATTTCAGCAAATACGCGGTTCGCCAGCAGGTTGTCGCCAATGGCAATACGTGTGGTATTGAAGCCGTTCGCGAACAGCAGGTAATTGACCACCATCGGGTCGAACACGATGTCGCGGTGGTTGGAGATGAACAGGTGAGCGCTCTGCTTGTCCAGATTTTCCAGCCCGCTGTGGGTAACCCGGGTCGTTGTGTGATCAACCAGTTCGCCAACGTAGCCAGACAGTTGTGCCTGGAGGTCGTCGATACGGGTAAGTCCGCCAAAGTTCCTGGCCAGCCAGCGCTTGACCCATACCCGGAGCATTCCCGGCGCCCATTTGGCCAGTGTGGGCGACTTGAAGCGGCCAATCATATCCAGAAATTCCGGATCCCGTACCAGATTGTTGATGGCGGTTCCGGTTTCCTCGTCCGAGTAAGGTCGGATGGCGTCAAATTCCTGCATGGAGTTCCTGTTTGTTGGGTGCAGAAAAAAGGCGCATTGTAGCGTTTATAAGGTTTGTTTGTCTCCGCCGATTCCGTGACCGCTTTCTGGTATCATGGCCTGCCTGCCAGAACGGCACCCTTTTACCCTCAACCAACACCGCTGGCCAAGTCATGGATTTTGCACAACTCAGCACAGAGCGCCCCCGTGTTACCGACCAGGACCCGGAAGAAGTCCTTCATCGTGTTTTCGGTTACGAGACCTTCCGGCCCTTGCAGGGCGACATTATCCGCGAGCTGGTTAACGGTGGCGATGCGTTGGTACTGATGCCCACCGGTGGTGGTAAATCCCTCTGCTATCAGGTGCCAGCCCTGGTTCGCGCCGGAACAGCTGTCGTCATATCACCTCTGATTGCACTGATGCAGGACCAGGTGGCAGCGCTGAAAGAACTGGGCGTCAAGGCCGCGTTCCTGAACTCCACCATGGATTTCGAACAGGCCCGGGACACTGAAAACGCGCTTATGACCGGCGAACTGGATCTGCTCTACTGCGCGCCGGAACGGCTGATCCAGCCTCGCACACTGGACCTGTTACATGATGCTTCTATTTCCCTGTTTGCCATCGACGAAGCCCACTGTGTGTCCCAGTGGGGGCACGATTTCCGCTCCGACTACCTGGAGCTAAGCCGGCTGGCCCATGAATTCCCGGGCGTACCCCGCATAGCCCTCACCGCCACCGCGGACGAGCGCACCCGCAAGGAGATCGCTGAACGGCTGTCCCTGACCGAAGCCCGACACTTTATCAGTGGTTTTGATCGCCCAAATATTCAGTACAGAATTGCTCCGAAAACCAATGCAAACAAACAACTACTGGATTTTATTAAAGCGGAACATGATGGCGACTGCGGCATCGTTTATTGCCTGTCCCGCAACAAAGTCGACAGCACCGCGAAGCTGCTCAGTGACAAAGGCTACACCGCTCTGCCCTACCATGCGGGCCTCAATGCCGGTGATCGCGCGCGGAATCAGGAGCGCTTCCTACGCGAGGACGGCGTCATCATCGTGGCCACCATTGCTTTTGGCATGGGCATCGATAAACCCGATGTTCGATTTGTCGCCCACTTGGACCTTCCAAAAAGCCTGGAAGCCTACTATCAGGAAACCGGACGAGCCGGTCGTGATGGAAAGCCTTCGACCGCCTGGATGGTTTACGGCCTGCAGGACGTGATCAAGCTGCGACAGATGCTCGAAGGCTCCATGGGCAATGACCACTTCAAACGGGTTGAGCGCCAGAAGCTGGATGCCATGCTAGGCCTGTGCGAAGTGACAAGCTGTCGGCGACAGGTGTTGCTGCGGTATTTCGGCGACACCCTTGAACAGCCCTGTGGCAACTGTGACACCTGCCTGACTCCACCGGAAACCTGGGACGGCAAGATTGCTGTTCAGAAGGCGCTCTCCTGCGTGTTCAGAACCGGCCAACGTTTCGGGGTTACGTATTTGATTGATGTGTTACGCGGCTCTGAGAACGAACGCATCCTGCAGTCCGGCCATCAAACGGTTTCCACCTACGGAATTGGTACCGAGTTGTCTGCAAACGACTGGAAGTCCGTATTTCGTCAGCTGGTGGCCAATGGTTACCTTAGGGCTGACCCGGAAGGCTATGGAGCGTTGCAACTCACGGAGCAATGCCGCCCACTACTTAAGGGCGAGGTAGCTATCCAATTACGCAAGGATCCCGTGGTGAAGGCCTCCAGTGGCCGTGGGTCATCAGGGTCCGGCCGCCGCAGGATTGCAGACCAGATCACTGACAAACCCGGCTGGGAAGCGCTGCGGGCCTGCCGAAAATCGCTGGCGGATGAGAAGGGCGTGCCGCCCTACGTGATTTTCCACGATGCCACGCTGTTTGAAATCCTGGACAAGAAACCGAACAGCCTTGCCGAAATGTCTGAGATAAACGGCGTGGGTGCGGCAAAGCTCGAAAAATACGGGGAAACTTTCCTCGCCGCCCTAAGGGAGTTGGACGGCGCTTGAATCGACCTCAGTTCACTGCGCCTGGAAGCCTTTCTTGCGAACACGATAGTGGGCCATCGAAGTGGCCACATGATGGCCGTCACTGTCGTACAGTGTGCCTTCTAACTCAAACGCGGCCCTGCCCGTAGCATCGGCCTCGGCCTTGATGGCTTCAACCGTGGCGGCGTCCAGTGAAAACTCGACAAACACATCGGAATTCGCCGGCTGCAGGAACTGAAGCGTCATTTCCTTGAGAATCGGCGTGTAAGCCGGGCCGAGATCAAACAGCGTCAACACGCCACCGGGGATCTCCGCCACCAGGAAATAGGCACCGGCGTAGAGGCTGCCAAAGTGGTTCTTATTGCCTTTCAGGCGTATTCTTGCCTTAACGAACCCCGGGCGAATCTCCTCGACACTGAATCGATTCCGTGGTGCAAACGGGATTGATAGGCCAATAATTCGGTTGACGGCCGCATAACCACTGGTTTTACGGAGCCAGGCCAGCGGTTGGGTGATTCGCGCACCAGGATTCGATTCAGACACCCAATGGCCGGTTGCACCTATCAGATTGTCGATGAACGCCATGTCTTCTTACCTGTTGGTGATTTAACGCCCATGATTGCAGCCGTTTAAAAGGTATCGCAACTGTTTTCGGGATTTTTTACGGTTATCCCTTTCCGGAAAGAAAAATTCACCTAAACTGCTTGGATATCAAAACGGGCGATAACAAGAAACTCGAATGGACGCGGGAGTAAGTCTTCAATGAAAGTGAGGCGTGCGCGTGGCTGGCTGACGGCCCTGGCATTGTTTCTGGTTTGCCCGGGAACCGGTGTGTCTTCGGAATATCTGTCTGGAGAAACACAGGCAAGGGAATATCGCCTGTGGTACCGCAATTACGACAGCCCACCCATACGTGCCCTGGTTGCCCTCGCCTTCGACAAGACACCGGAATACGGTTCGTATCGAATCACTCGCACCCCGGAGATGGCCCAAGGCCGGGTTGTCCGCGAACTTGAGCGCCAGCAATCAAAATTGGTCGATCTCGCGAATGTCGCGACATCAAAACAGAGGGAAGAAAGCCTGCAGGCCATCCCCATACCTATCGATGGCGGACTTTTGGGGCTTCGGGTGTGCGTGGTGCTTAAAGAGTCCTTGCCCAGATTCAAAGGCATCCGAAGCCTTGGCAATCTTGAGGAAGTCGGTATCCGCATCGGCCAGGGCGCACACTGGCCGGATTCGTCGATTCTTCAGGCCAACGGAGTCAGCGTGGTGACTCACTCGCGGTACGAAATTCTTTTCCGCATGCTGGAGAATCATCGTTTTGAATGCTTCGCCCGGGGAGTCAACGAGGTTCTTTTCGATCTGGAGCTTGAAAACAACGAAGATTTCGCCATCGAGCCGGACCTGCTGCTGGCCTATCCGATGCCCTCTTACTTCTTCGTCAACCGGCACGACCACGAAACGGCACATCGGCTTCAATTGGGCATGGAAAGGGCCATTTTCGATGGCAGCTTTGGCGCGTACCTCAACCAATACTACGGCCAGTCCATCGACGAGCTAAACCTGCACAGCCGGAACGTCCTTGTTCTGGAAAATCCCTATCTGACGGACGAGTCCCGGGCCATCGGCACCAGAACCCTCCTCGAACTCCGACGGCGAATCCAGATACTATCCGCGCCCCAGAAAACGTCTTACTCAAACCCTGAATCGTGACACGTTCTTACTAAGCGTGTGGCCGACCGATTCAATCTGACCGCTATAGACGTCGTTCTCGCTGGCAGCCTTGGCGGCTTCCTGGCCCTGGTCGGCAATCCGGGTGATGGAGGAGTTCAGCTCCTCTGTCACCGAGGTTTGCTCTTCAGAGGCCGTTGCGATCTGGGAGGTCATCTGGCTGATCGACGTTATGGCATCAGCAATACGGTTGAGGGACTCCATGGCATCCTGAGCTTTCTCCATGCTCACATTCGAGACCGCTGTTGATGCCTTCATGACGTCCACAGCCTGGGTTGCACCGCTTTGCAGGCGCTCAATCATGTTGTTGATTTCTTCCGTGCTGTCCTGGGTGCGGCGGGCCAGATTGCGCACTTCGTCAGCAACAACCGCAAAGCCACGGCCCGCGTCCCCTGCCCTTGCGGCCTCGATCGCCGCGTTCAGTGCCAGCAGGTTGGTCTGTTCAGCAATCCCCTGAATTACCTCGAGAACCGAGGTAATGTCGGTAACGTCCTTGCCGAGTTTATCGATGACTTCCGCAGCGGCGTTAATCTCTTTTGACAATTTCTGTACTGCATCCCGGGAAGCGGCAACGGTTTCAAGGGAAGCACGGCTGTCTGCATCGGCGGTGTTGGAGGCATCCGCGGTCTGTTGGGCATTCTGTGCAATTTCCCCGGCAGCGGCAGACATCTCATTGATGGCCGTGGCCACCATATCAATCTCGGCCTGCTGTTTTTCAACGCTGTCTCGGCTGGTGCTGGCGGTATCCCGCAGGGAGGACACGTTTTCGCCAAGCTCGGCGGTGCCTTGCTGGACGTCCCGGACCACATTCTGGATATTCTCAACAAAGCTGTTGAACTCCGCCGCGAGCTTGCCGAACTCGTCGTTGGCGCTATCGTCCAGGCGCTTGGTGAGGTCCGCCTCGCCACTGGCGATTGACGCCATGGCGGCATTAAGCTTACGAACGGGAGCCATCAGCACGCGGATACCAAAACGCAGGATCACCAGGGACACCAACAAGCCAATTACTGCGATGATCAGCCCGGTTACGCGAGCGGCGTGGACCGGCGCATTGATTTTGTCCTCGTTGATAAAAGTGCCGAGATACCACTCAACACCACGGGCACCTTTGATGCGATGGAAACCGGCAGTCCAACTGGCATCTCCGGTGTCATATTCGTGAATTTCACCGCTGAGCCGAGGGGATTCTCCCAAAAGACTGCTGATCTTCTTGCCAACCAGTTTCTGGTCCGGGTGAAACAACACGGTGCCGTCGTCACTGATCAGGGCCGCATAGCCAGTGTTGGCCAGCGTAATCGTGGAGAGCGTCTGTTCTATGGTCTTCAGGGCAATATCACCACCGACAACACCCTGGTAGGCCCCACGTTTGACCGGTGCCAGCGTGGAAATGATGGTGCCTCCAGTGCCCGCGTCCACGTAGGGTTCGGTGAACGACGCTGAGCCCTTTTGTTTCGCCTGTTTGAACCAGGGCCGCGTGCGTGGGTCGAAATCCGCAGGCAGCGTGGCTTCTGAGGCATCGTCCTTCATCAGCATATAGCCATCATCGCGGCCAACATAGACGTCAATGAACCCGCCACCGGTTGTCGCAGCGGCCAGGATAACCCTCGCCTCGGCATCGGTTTCCACCGACTCCAACGCTTTTGCCGTTGCTTCGGTCATGGCAAGACGGGTGTTGAGCCAATCCGCAATGCTGGACGTACTCTGGGCCACGGTGTCTTCAATCAGTGCATCAACATAGGTATCCGTAGTGTCCTGTAACCGGAGGTTGCCGCTGAGCGTAAACGCCCCCATAACAAGTAAAAGCAAAATACCAAAGGCGACGAGCAACTTCTGGCCGAAACTGAGGTTCATTTTCCGGGTCCTTTTCGAGACAGTCTATTCGGGGGGTCAGTCAAACAGCCTATCGGCTGTCTTTCATTCATAAACTGGTTTTCGGCGTGTGCTGCAAAGTCTTTAACTTTATGTGATAAGAAGTCTTAAGCTTTAGGTGATAAGAAGTCTTTAGCGCTCTCTGATAAAATACCGAAGCAATCGACAATTCTTGCCGTCATTTCCACACCCAACGGGAGCTGCCGTATATGGCCCACGAAGAACTGCACCTCAACCTTCGTAACCTGACCAGTGATGATTACCCACAGCTCCAGCGACTGATGGACAGGGTCTACGACGATATTGGCGGTGCCTGGCCAGAGGACACGATCGAAGCTCTGGTGCAACAGTTTCCGGATGGTCAGATCTGTATCGAAGAGTCCGGTGACCTGGTGGCCGTAGCCCTCACGGTGTGCGTCAAGTATGAGCGATTCAGCAACCCGCACACCTACGACGACCTGATCCTGCGCAATGAAAAGATCTGGCACAACGCCAAAGGCGACTCGCTTTACGGCCTCGATGTGTTTATCCACCCGGATTATCGCGGCTACCGCCTTGGCCGGCGGCTTTATGAAGCTCGCAAAGAACTCTGCCGATCCATGAACCTGCGCGCCATCCTGGCGGGTGGCCGCATCCCCGGATATCACAAGTATTCAGACCAGCACTCTCCGGAAGAATACATCCAGCGTGTGGATCGCAAGGACATCTACGACCCGATCCTCAGCTTTCAGCTGTCCAACGACTTCCAGGTCACCCGGCTGATGCACAAGTACCTGCCGGAAGACGAGAAATCCCTGGGCTACGCCACTCTGCTGGAATGGCGGAACATCCTCTATACACCGCCGTCGCCGGTGCTTAACGTCAAGAAGACTCAAGTGCGCCTGGGTGCCGTTCAGTGGCAGATGCGTGAATTTACCTCTGTGGAGGAAGTGCTGGAACAGGTGGAGTACTTCGTGGATGCGCTCTCGGATTACAAGAGCGATTTCGCCCTGTTTCCAGAATTTTTCAACGCACCGCTGATGGGCCTGACGGACCAGGTGGACCAGACACGGGCCATTCGCTTTCTGGCAGGCTTTACCGAGCAATTCCGCAATCAGATGTCGGAAATGGCGGTCAGTTACAACATCAACATCATTACCGGCTCGATGCCCCTGCTCGAAAATGATCGGGTCTACAACGTGTCCTACCTGTGCCACCGCGACGGCCGCGTCGACGAGCAGCGCAAGATTCATATCACGCCCCACGAACGCCGTGACTGGGTCATCGAAGGCGGTGAGAAGTTCCAGGTGTTCGACACCGACGCCGGCCGCGTGGCCATCATGATCTGTTACGACATCGAGTTCCCGGAACTGGGGCGCCTGGCGGCCATCGAAGAGGTGGATATTATTATGGTGCCCTTCTGGACGGACACCAAGAACGGATACCTTCGGGTGCGGCACTGTGCGCAGGCACGGGCGATTGAAAACGAGTGCTATGTCGTGATCACCGGTAGTGTGGGTAACCTTCCCAAGGTTGAGAACCTGGACGTGCAGTACGCCCAGTCTTCCGTATTCTCACCGTCGGACTTTGCGTTCCCCCACGATGCGGTGATGGCGGAAACCACACCGAATACGGAAATGATCATGTTTTCAGACATGGATCTGGAAAAGCTGAAGCTGGTGCGCAATGAAGGCTCGGTGACCAACCTGAAAGACCGGCGCACGGATATTTACGAGCTCAACACGCTACAAACGGGCCAAAATGATAAAAACAGTTGATGAACCGCCTGAGAGCTCTATCGTATGACACTGAACACGTTGCCAAACCAACATAGTGTGGCTATTGTTTAACCATATACTTTCAGGAACACGCCCTCGGGGTGTCGTCCGGACCCCCTCGGGGTGCAAAAGAGATCACTTTTAGATGAACGAAGCACTACCGGATCTTGTCGCACATTTTCACATCAAGCGTGGCCTCTTTCGCCGGGAGCGTGTACAGGCCGCGCTGTTCGAGCTGGATCACTTCGGATGTGTGATGAAGACGGACAAGATATTTAACCCCGGTGATACGGTTATTCTGGATCTCGTGATGGAAATGCCGTTTGACGACATCAGGGCGGATGGAATTACCGGCCTGGTAACGGAACGCAGGAAACACTGTAGCAATTTCTTCTATTCCGTTGATTTCGTAGAACTCAATGACAACTCCTCGTCTGCCCTGAGCGAAAAACTCAAGCGCATTCGTGAGGTGGTGCTCAAGAAGCAGACGCTAAAATCCAGACGTTCCTCAGGGCCCGCCTCCAGCATTCGGCAACTGGCCTGAACTCACCAACGCCCCACATCAACTTGCACTTCAAGGAGAAAGTCCTCATGGCGAAGAAAGCCAACAAGCAAAGCGTTGATAAAGTCGTCAAGAAAGTGAACAAAGAGTTCGATAAAACGTCATCACAGATCGAAAAGCTGATCAACGACGCCCTCAAGCAGTTCGACAGCCTGCAGAACCAGATTCAGGAACCCGTCCGCAAACTGTTGAAGGAAGTGGATGAGCTTCGTGATCGTGAAATGAAACGTTTCAACGAAGAATTTGAACGTCGCTTGGGTGAATTCCACGATTTGCAAAACAATATCCTGGACCGCCTTGGTATTGCCAGCAAGGAAGCCAGCGAAGAGGCGAAGAAGGTCGCAGGCCAGGCCGCCAAGAAGGCCGGCCCTGCTGCCAAAGGCAAGTCAGCTCCGAAAAAATCCACCGCCAGTAAGACAGCGGCCAAAAAACCGGCCGCCAAGAAGCCCGCCACACCAAAAGCGGCAACTGCAAAGAAAGCCGCCAAACCCAAGGCGAGCACCGCCGCCAAAAGTCCGGCCGCAGCCACTAAAGCCGCTCCCAAGAAAGCCGCCACGGCCGCGCGGAAGCCAGCGGCAAAGCCGGCTGCAGCAACACGCGCTCCAAAGCCGAAGGACAAGAGCGACCTGACCCAGGTTAAAGGTATTGGGCCGGCCACCGCCCGCAAAATGAAGGAAGCCGGTATCACCTCGGTTGATCAGATCGCCAATCCGTCTGACGCGGACAAGGAAAAGCTTCAGGCATTTTCAAGCGTGAAAGGCTTTAACACCTTCAGTGACGAAGCCAAGAAAGTTATTTAATGCAACAATCCGAACAGCCTGTTTTACGGGACATTGTCCTGATTGGCGGCGGACACAGCCACGTAGGCGTTCTCAAGCGCTTTGCCATGAACCCAGTGCCTGGTGTCCGCCTTACCCTCATCTGCAGGGATACCCATACACCCTACTCCGGAATGCTTCCCGGGTACGTGGCTGGGCATTATTCCTACGACGACGTCCATATAGACCTCAGCAAACTGGCCGAGTTCGCGGGCGCGCGCTTCTACCGCGATGAAGTGGTTGGCATCGACCGCCATCGAAAACGTGTGGTCTGCCGCTCCCGGCCGGACGTGCCTTACGACATTCTGTCGGTGAATATCGGGTCCGCTCCCAAGGTCGGTGACGTCAGCGGCGCAACTGAACATGCAGTGCCCGTCAAGCCTATCAACGGATTCAACAATCGCTGGCTGTCATTGTTGTCGCGGCTGGAAAACCATGACGGCCCGATGACCGTTGCTGTGGTCGGCGCAGGTGCAGGTGGCGTTGAACTCACACTGGCCATGCAGTTCCGGCTACGAAATGAGCTCGAAAAGCGCGGCCACGACCCGGACCAGTTGCACTTTCATCTGTTTGATGCAGACCAGCAGATCCTGCCTACCCACAACGCCAGGGTGCGTGCGGTATTCGCTGACACACTCGCAAGCCGTGGGGTGAAGGTTCACCTGGGATCCGCAGTCTCAGAGGTGGAGGCCAATCGTTTGACCACGGAGTCCGGCGACACCCTGTCGGTTGACGAAGTGCTCTGGGTCACCCGTGCCGGCGGCCCCGAGTGGCTGCGGGATACCGGCCTGGCCCTGGACGACGGTGGCTTTATCCGGGTGACGGACACCCTGCAGACAGAAACCGACAACGATATCTTCGCGGCGGGTGACATTGCCAACGTTGTAAATCACCCCCGGGAAAAAGCCGGCGTATTTGCCGTTCGTCAGGGCCGGCCACTGGCGGACAACCTCCGCCGCCATGCCCTCGGAAAGCCCGCGAAGCCATTCCGGCCGCAGAAAAAATGGCTGGCGCTGATCAGTACCGGCGACAAATTCGGAGTGGCCTCCAGAGGTGACCTGTCGTTGGCCGGTTCTTGGGTCTGGCGCTGGAAAAACAGCATTGATAGACGCTTCATGGCGAAATTCAATGATCTTCCCGCCATGGAAGAGAACGCCGCCCTGCCCGACACCGGCGCCGCACAAAACCCCGAGGAAGCGTCCCAGGCCATCTCCGCGGTGGCCATGCGTTGCGGTGGCTGCGGAGCCAAAGTCGGCAGTACCGTGCTGTCACGGGCCCTCGGCGAGCTGCGACCAATAGAGCGGGATGACATCCTGATTGGTCTACACGCCCCAGACGACGCCGCCGTACTGACCGTCCCACCCGGAAAGGCGGTGGTTCACACCGTCGATTTCTTTCGCGCCTTTATTGACGACCCCTATGTGTTCGGCCGGGTTGCCGCCAATCACGCCCTGGGCGACGTGTTTGCCATGGGCGCCGAAGCTCAGAGTGCCACCGCCGTAGCGACCGTGCCCTACGGCATAGAGTCCAAGGTGGAAGACGTGGTTTACCAGATGATGTCCGGCGCCGTGGAAGTGCTGAATGAAGCTGGCTGCGCGTTGGTGGGCGGCCATACGGGTGAAGGCCGGGAGCTGGCACTGGGCTTTGCCGTCAACGGGTTGATTGATCCGGATGACGTCATGAGCAAGGGCGGCCTGCGGGCCGGAGACGTTCTGCTGCTGACCAAGCCTATCGGTACCGGGACGCTCTTCGCTGCCCACGCCAAACTTGCCGCGAAAGGCCGCTGGATTGATTCTGCCCTGGCCTCAATGATGCAGTCCAACAAAGACGCGGCCCAGTGCCTGCGCCGATATGGTTCACGAGCCTGCACCGACGTAACGGGTTTTGGTTTGCTTGGCCATCTGGTTGAGATGACGCGCCCCTCTGGCGTTGATGCGGAGCTCGATCTCACGGCAATACCGATTTTGCCTGGCGCTGAGGAAACTGCAGCAGCAGGTATCCTCAGCTCCTTGCAGCCGGCCAACATTCGTCTCCGGCGTGGTATTAGAGGCCAGGAAAAGTGGGTCAACCATCCTCGCTACCCATTGATCTTCGACCCGCAGACCGCCGGCGGACTGCTGGCCAGCGTGCCCGCTGACCAGGCGGATGCCTGTATCAGTGAGCTGAAAGCAATGGGCTATCCCCACACTGCCATTATAGGGCGGGTGTTGCCGCAGGATGAGAGCGGCCCCATCGAGCCCATTACACTCAGGGATTGAGACGGTCGCCTTTGGCCCTGGCCTTCTCAATCGCAGTGAGCAGGGCCGCTTGCTCAGCTTCAGAAACAAAGCAAGAGGCGAGTTCGGTGACGCGATCGGTCAGTTCCCCGAGATATTCGGGGGAATGTTCCGCCCACAGTAACACCTTCGCAAGATCAGCCTCGTCGCCTACACGGAAGTACCCCGGGTAATCTTCACCCAGTAGGCCAATATTGCCGGAGATGTCCGACGCGATAACCGGCAGCCCTGCACGACAGGCTTCGGATACGACATTAGCGCCTCCTTCCATCACCGAGCTGATAACCATGGCACGGCAACGGTTCATAAGCTGATGGGTGGACGGTCTGTCAATTTCGCCGAGCCACTGAAAACGCGGATTGGCCTCCTGTTCGGCTATGGCTCGCCGAGCCCAGTCCTGGCTGTGAGCCTTGCCTGCATTCAGCACCCGGATGGTCGAACCTGGCGGCAATGTCCTCGCCGCGATTGCGGCCCTCAGAGGGTCCTTCTCCTCGCGCAGGTGTCCGATAACACAGACATCGAAATGCCTGGTATCGACGCTTGCATTGCCCCCGGGCCGATCGGCGGACTGCAGCACCGTCACCAGCTTTGGCACGAAACGCTCGGGAATATCCCGGCCAACACGATGGTGGAGCCCCACAAGGCAATCCGCGAGGGCCATGGAATGGAGGGTTTGCTCCGGGTAGCGGTACTGGTGGTCGTATATGTCCGTGCCCGTAAGCACAACGATTATCGGCGTTTCCGGGTTACGGTCACGGAAGCGAAGAACGGCCTCATGGCTCCTCCAAGCGTGCAGGGCAATGTACAGGTCGCAGGGCTCGTTGTTGTATTCGGTCACAACGAAAACCCGGTGTCCGGCCTGCTCAAGCAATCGGCACCATCGGTCCGCCGTGGCCCGATTACCAGCCCTGGAGCCCGGTAGCGCCGGGGTATTCAGGATGATTTTCATGAGTGTCGGTTTCCATCAAGATTTTCATTTTTTGCCGGATACCCCTAACCTGATTGGCTCATAGAATCGTATAGCTGTTCAGAGTTGCAGTAAATCACGGTATTCTGGATAGCTTCGGGCTTCCGGTCCGGACATGTGACCCCGCTAAATTCAGCTCCAGACACAAGGAAATTCAAATGGCTTTGAAATTGATACGGAAATTCGCTGTCGCCAGCTTACTGACCTTGCTCTCTTCAGCAACCGTTTCAGCCCAGACACTCGTCTTCACGGCCATTCCCGATGAAGACGAAACCAAACTGGTGGAACGCTTCACGGGTATCGCCGATTACCTGGCAGGAGAGTTGGACGTAGATGTTCGCTATATCCCTGTCAAATCCTACGCCGCCGCGGTTTCAGCCTTCCGCAACAACCAGGTCCAGCTAGCCTGGTTCGGCGGGCTTTCCGGCGTGCAGGCCCGTGAATTGGTTCCCGGCTCTGAAGCGATTGCCCAGGGCGTGGAAGACAAAGCGTTCTACACTCATTTCATTGCCCACAAAAGTACCGGACTTGACGAGATGGAAACCCTGTCCGACGAACTCCAGGGGAAGACCTTTACCTTCGGTTCCAAGGGGTCAACCTCCGGCCGCCTGATTCCGGAGTACTATATTCGCGAATCCTTTGATGACAGCCCCGACGACGTCTTCAGCCGTGTAGGCTTCAGTGGCAATCACACCCGCACCCTTCGTCTCGTAGAGGCGGGCACCTACGATGTTGGCGCGATCAACTTCTCAGTGTGGGACAAGGAAATGGAAAACGGCAACATTGATACCGACGCGGTGAAGGTCATCTGGACAACGCCGTCGTACCCGAACTATCAGTGGAGTGTTCGCGGCGACGTCAACGAACAGTTCGGTGAAGGTTTCCAGAAACGGCTTCAGGAAGCCCTGCTTGCGATGGACGACCCTGAATTGCTTGAAAGCTTTCCCCGTAGTGGTTTCATCCCAGTCTCCAATGACGCTTACGAGCCGATCCGGGTAGTTGGAAAGCAGATCGGAATCATCGATTAATGTCGGGATTCGATCTGTCCGGCCTGACGGCGTCTTTTGGTGGAGAGCGGGTGATTGGCCCGCTCTCCCTCAGTGTCAGGGAAGGAGAGCGCGTTGGCCTGGTGGGCCGCAGCGGCGCCGGAAAATCCACTCTGATCCGTCTTGTCTATGAGCAGGTGGAGCGCCTGGCAGCATTGGTACCCCAGGACCTGGGGCTGGTCAACGCGTTACCGGTATTCCACAACGTGTACATGGGCCGCCTCGATGCCCACGGCAACTGGTACAACATGGTTACCCTGGTTCGGCCATTTACCCGGGACAGCCGTGACGTCAAAAGCCTATTGTCGGAATTGGGGATGACCGAGAAAGCCTGGATGCCCACTGCATCGCTGTCCGGCGGACAGCGCCAGCGCGTGGCCATCGCCCGTGCCCTTTACCGGCAGTCAGGACTTTTGTTAGCGGACGAGCCTGTCTCCGCCCTGGACGGACCGCTTGCCCATCAGGTTATGACGTTATTGAGAGAGCGCTTCAAGACCAGCGTTATCGCACTCCATGATGTCGAGCTCGCACTGGAATACTGCACCCGTATCGTGGGCATCCAGGACGGGCAGATCGCGCTGGACGAGCCGAGCGAAAAGCTCACACCGGCCGACATTGCGCCACTCTACTGACTCAACCGGCCCAGATTCCACTCCTATGCTGTCTTCGCCAACCGTCAAAACCAGCCTGATCTTTATCGCCATCGCCCTGGTAGGCCTGGTGTTTGCCGATATCGCTATCACGGCAGCCAATCCCTGGAAAGATCTTGGTCGGTTCTTCCTGGGCGTGATGACACCGGATTTTTTCAGTACCGAAGGGCTGGCAACCGCCCTGCTTCGGACGGTTGCCTTTGCCTTCGTTGGCGTCGCTCTCGGCAGTATCAGCGGCTTTCTTCTGGCGCTTGTTTATCGCTGGATGCCGATTCGGATTCTGTGCGCGTTTGTGCGGGCGATACACGAGCTGTTCTGGGCGCTTATTTTCCTGCAATTTTTCGGCTTCCATCCGCTGACAGGCGTTCTAGCGATCGCTATCCCCTACGCTGGTATCTTCGCCAAGGTCTATTCGGAGATCCTGGAAGAAGCCGACCCCGAGCCCGGTCGCCTGTTACCGCCCCGTACGGGCGTTGTTTCGGCCTTCCTGTACACCAAAATACCGGATTGCTGGGTGCAACTGCGAACCTACACCGCATACCGGCTGGAATGCGGCTTGCGCTCCAGTGCCATCCTTGGCTTTGTCGGCTTGCCAACCCTCGGCTTCTACCTCGAATCGGCCTTTTCACAAGGCCACTATTCCGACGCCGGCGCCATGCTGATCCTTTTCTATGTGCTGATAGCCACCATGCCGCTCTGGGTAAAGCCGAAGCTGCTGCCCGTTTATATCGTTGGCGCTCCGTTTTTTCTTGGCGAAGGTCTCCCGATTGTCTGGAGCAACGTCGGTCGGTTTTTCACCCAGGACATCGTGCCGTCGCCACTGCGCGGTGAAGAAGGCTGGGGCGGCATGGGCGCGTGGCTGGGGGACATGTTTGTCAATCAGGCCATGCCGGGCATCTGGAACACGGTGATCCTGACCCAGGTGGCCCTGGTTGCAACCGGGATCATTGCACTGCTGGCCTTCCCGTTGATTTCCACTCACTTCGGAGGGCCAGTGCGCCGCACGTCCGGGCATGTCTTCCTGGTGATCATGCGTTCCACGCCGGAATACATCCTGGCGTATATCCTTTTGCAACTGTGGGGACCGTCCATGTTGCCTGCTGTCGTCGCGTTGGCGTTGCACAATGGGGGCATCATCGGCCATCTGATTGGCCGGCAGTCCAGCACCATCCGGTTACGCCCGGATGCGCCGAATGGTCTTAATCGATATACCTATGAACTGGTGCCCAGGGTCTATCGTTCGTTCCTGGCGTTCCTGTTCTACCGCTGGGAGATCATCATGCGGGAAACTGCCATCCTCGGCATACTGGGCATCTACACCCTGGGTTTCTATGTCGACAGCGCCATCCAGAACATCCAGTTTGATCGCGCGATGGTGCTGATCCTGATCACCGCATCGCTGAATATCGGTGTCGATGTGCTGGGCCGCTTTATCCGCAGGAAACTCGCCCTGCAGACCATGCCCACCTGCTAGCTGCCTACCGCGTCACAGTTCCGCGGATTCCCGCCGCTTTTGGCCCTGCTTCCCTTCGTGCTCAGGATGCATTTAGTTACACTTCGGATAACGAATGTAACAATCTCCACCGGAACACCGCTCGGCCAGGGTTTGAGTAAGGTTTGAGCAAGAGGGAACACCTATGATTGGCAGCTTTATTATGCTGTTCGAAGTCGGGCTGATTGCGCTGCTGCTTTTACTGTTCTTTCGCATGCTTACACTGGTCCGAAACGATCCGTTCGTGCCGGCGTCCGTGGTGACAATGGTGGCTGGACACCCACAGTCGGCCCAGCCTCCACTACCAGAGGCTCAAAAGAAACGCTCCGTTGCTGCTCCGCAACCATCCCACACAGCCCCCTCAGACACGTGTGGACTGATCACCCAACTGCATATCCTGCTCAGCCTTCAGGACAGGGATTGCCGGGAACATGGGCTAGTTCTGGAAACAGCGCCCCTTGCGGTTCGGGAATATGCCGTCGTCTGGTTGTACGGTGCTGCCTGCGCCCTGTGTGACAAGCCGCAGCGGCATTCAGATGCGCTGCTTGACCTGGTCAGCAAGCTGGCCAGCCGAAAAATCGGCATACGGCAACCCGAAGCGGTCCAGGCGCTATCGACGATGACAGGTAGTTCGACCTTGTTGGCCTTTTTTAGAAGTGGTGTAAACGGTGCAGAGCACTGGAGCGGGCATCGCTATGTTCCGCAGGAACACAGCCTCTACTCAACGATTACGTCGAACGCCTTTATCTAACGCTTAAAGGAGTGCCCGTTCAACTGCGGGCTTTTGGGCGGGTAGCAGGCTCTTCCAGCGTCCAGTCGACGCCAAGGTTTACGGCGTCTGCGGTATCGGGCTTATCGACAGGGCTCCCTGCCACCTCTGGCCGGGAAAAGCACCCGTCGTCCAGACGTTCCATAGTCTCCACATCCACGGAACGCACCACGTAGCTGTTGCCATTGCTTGTCACTCTGGCCCGGTGGCTAAGCCCAAAGATGAACCGGCAATAATCCAGTTTGAGTTGAAGCAGATCCTGTTCCGCCTTCTGGATTTTCCTTAACAGGACTTTGTGTACGCTATCGCCATAATCCATATGCGCTTCCCTGGACGATGTATGGTGGTCTGCTGATTTTACACAATCCTGACACACTGTCATCCCATCGTCAGACGCGGCCCTTGGCTACAAACGTCAGTTTTACGGGCATCACGAAGGCGTGATCTATCCCGGCCTGAAGGTCGATCCGCCAGGTCATGCTTGGGTCCGTGGTGCAGAAAGGTGCGGTAAACCGTGCTTCCCAAAGCTGGCCCTCACCATCGGGCGACATCCCCGCCTTGGTCATGGGAACGGGATACTCCCCCAGGTACATGGACTCGCCCCGCAGCACAGCCAGCATCCGGGGCTGATTCCCGTCGGTCTTTACCGTTAGATGGTATTCCGTGCCCTGGGCCTGAACACCGCTTTTTTGCAACCGCGCATGCCAGCTTTTGCCCTTTTGTGCCCAGTGGCACGTAGCATTGAGGAGATCGCACTTAACCGTGCCCTGATCGGCCTCGGCGGTATCTTCAGACATCAGCCAACGCGGGCCCAAAATGCCCAGCGCGACGACGCAGGCAATGGCAAGCACAGCAACAAGCGCTCTCAACACATCCACTCCTCCACAATTGAGCGGGCATTATGGGGATAATCGCTAACAAGGCAAAGCTTTCTAAATCATCACCGGTCATGAGAAAATACCGCGCTTTGATCCACCACCAACAGGACAAGCCAGTGCAACCGGACATCTCCGTCAAGCACCTCAACAAAGTCTATGCGGATGGTTTCAGGGCCCTCAACGACATCAACCTCGACATCGAGCGGGGAGAAATCTTCGCCCTGCTCGGCCCTAACGGCGCCGGCAAGACCACACTGATCAGCATTATCTGTGGCATTGTGAACCTCTCCGATGGCGAAGTAAAAGCCGCCGGCTATGACATCGTGAAGGATTATCGCAAAGCCCGGGAGAGCATTGGCCTGGTGCCCCAGGAGCTTAATACCGACGCCTTCGAGACCGTCTGGGACGCTGTCTCCTTCAGCCGGGGCCTGTTCGGCAAAGCGCCCGCCCCGAATCACATCGAGAAAGTCCTGAAAGACCTGTCGTTATGGGACAAACGCAACAACCGCATCATGTCCCTGTCAGGCGGCATGAAGCGTCGAGTGATGATTGCCAAGGCGCTATCCCATGAGCCCCGCATCCTCTTTCTCGACGAGCCCACCGCCGGGGTAGACGTGGAGCTGCGCCGGGACATGTGGGAAATGGTGCGCAAGCTGCGGGAAAGCGGCGTCACCATCATCCTCACCACCCACTACATCGAAGAAGCGGAGGAGATGGCCGACCGAATCGGCGTTATCCGCCAAGGCGAGATCATCCTGGTTGAGGACAAGTCCCGGCTGATGAGCAAGCTGGGCAAGAAAGAGCTTCGCCTGCACCTGCAGAATCCGCTCGAGAAAATCCCCGGTACGCTCACGCTGGAGCCGGTGGACCTGTCAGATGACGGCTACGAGTTGATCTACACCTTCGACTCACAACAGGAGCAGGCTGGCGTAGCGCGCCTGCTGCGAACCCTGGGCGACCTGGGCATCGAATACCGGGATCTTCAGACCAGGGAAAGCTCCCTGGAAGAGATTTTTGTTGGCCTGGTGCATGAATAAAACCAACCGGTATGCGGGAGTAACGCAATGAACCTTTACGGTGTCCGAGCAATCTACAACTTTGAAATGGCCCGCATGCGCCGCACCCTGATGCAGAGTGTCGCCTCGCCGGTAATCTCCACCTCTCTGTACTTCGTGGTGTTTGGCTCCGCCATTGGCAGCCGCATGGGCGACATCGACAACATCAGCTACGGTGCCTACATCATTCCGGGCCTGGTAATGCTGTCGCTGCTGATGCAAAGCATTTCCAATGCCTCGTTTGGTATCTACATGCCGAAGTTCTCCGGCACGATTTACGAGCTCCTGTCGGCACCGGTCTCCTATCTGGAGGTCGTTCTCGGCTACGTCGGTGCCGCCGCCACCAAGTCCGTCATACTTGGCGTCATCATACTGATTACCGCCAAACTGTTTGTGGACTACGACGTGCTCCACCCTTTCTGGATGTTCGCCTTCCTGGTGCTCACCTCCATCACCTTCAGCCTGTTCGGTTTCATCATCGGCATCTGGGCGGACGGGTTTGAAAAGCTGCAGATTGTTCCGCTGATGATCGTGACACCGCTGGTGTTTCTCGGGGGCACGTTCTACTCCATCGAAATGCTGCCGGAGATCTGGCAGACCATCAGCCTGTTTAACCCTGTGGTGTACCTGATCAGCGGCTTCCGCTGGGCATTCTACGGCGTGTCTGACGTGCATGTGGGTATCAGCGTGGGCATGACACTGCTGTTCCTGACGGCGTGCATGGTCGCGGTGTGGTGGATCTTCAAGACCGGCTACCGGCTGCGTTCGTGAGAGCCCTGCTGGTTTGCCTGGCGCTGCTGTTCTCCGGTTGCCTGGCAGCACTCCCGGACAATGACGAACTGCCGGTGGAACAGGCATGCCTGATCTCTGCCGGGCAGGCGATGCCCATCACGGTTGAAGTGGCGCGCACGCCAGCCGAACGCAGCCGCGGGCTGATGGACAGGGAGAGGCTGGCTCCAGACGCCGGCATGCTGTTCGTCTATAACAACCAGCGCCGTGCCGACCACGGCTTCTGGATGTACCGCACGCTGATTCCACTGGATATTGCCTATCTGGACCGCGACGGCACCATCGGTGCCATTCACCCTATGGAGCCCTGCCCGTCGGACCAGGGCCGGGACTGCCCAACTTATGAAGCCGGCGTCCCATTTTATCGGGCCCTGGAAATGAACCTGGGCTATTTCGAAAGCCGGGGAATTGGCGTGGGAGATCGACTCTCCCTGAAACCATCAGACTGCCGTTAGCCGCCCTACTCGTCTTTCCATTCCGGTTTGCGCTTGTCCAGAAACGCGCAGATGCCTTCGTGGGCGTCGGCCGCCTGCAGGTTCTTTGCCATCACTTCCGACGTAAAGTCGTAGGCCTCGGCCAGCCCCATCTCCAGTTGTTGATAGAACGCCTCCTTGCCAATCTTCAGGGTATGGCCGGATTTGCCGGCGATGGTGGTGGCCAGGCGGTAGACAGTTTCGTCAAGAACCTGCTCATCCACCACCCGGTTCACCAGACCGATCTGCTCAGCCTTCAATGCTCCGACCATCTCGCCGGTTAACAGCATTTCCATAGCCTGCTTGCGGGATACGTTGCGGGACAACGCCACCATGGGCGTGGAGCAAAACAGGCCGATGTTCACACCGGGCGTGGCAAAACGCGCCGTATCAGCCGCTACCGCAAGGTCGCAACTGGCCACCAGCTGGCAACCGGCCGCGGTCGCCACGCCAGCCACACGGGCAATCACCGGTTTCGGCAGGTTCACAATCTGCTGCATTACTTTGCTGCACTGATTGAACAGTCTCAGCTGGAACTCATGGCTGTCGAGTTGGTCGCGGATTTCCCGCAGATCATGCCCGGCGCAGAACACCTGCCCTGCGGCCGCAATCACCACCACCCGTGTGTCCACGTCATCCGCAACAGATTCCAGTTCGGCGGAAAGTGCTTCCAGCATGGTCATGGACAGGCTGTTGCGGCGCTCCGGCTGGTTCAGTGTGAGCGTGGTGATTCCGTTTTCGGAGTATTTCTTTACCAACAGTTCGGTTTGCTCAGTCATCATCCCCCCTACTTCGTTTTCCTGATGTATCCTTTATCCCATGAGAGATACAAAGAAACAACGCCGGGAACTGGAAAAGCAACTCACCGAAGCCTCCTCCTACAAGCACTGGCTCGCCACCGCCACAAACCTGGATGAACTGGAGGGAACGCTGGCGTGGCGGGAAGAGGATGGCTGCGAACTGCTCCACGAAGCCCTGATTCGCGACCACATCACGGCCATGAAACGCTGTCGCGACAAGGGCGATACCCGAGCGCTGACGCGGGTTCTGCAGGAAAGCCTTTATCGCCACCTGGGTGAGATTGGCAACCCTGACCTCTACGCCATCTCCTGGAGCGGCACCAAAGTCCTGGTCAGCGAGTTCCTTTATGAAGTGGAACGTTCCATGAACTTCATCTGCGACAACCCCATGCCGGGCGTATCTGACCAGCAAAAGCTGCGCCTGTTCCGGGATGCAGAGCGAGTGTATGGCCGCCCGGCCCTTATGTTGAGTGGTGGCGCCGCCTTCGGCATCTATCATATTGGTGTCACCCGCGCACTCTGGCAGGAAGGACTGCTTCCCGACGTGATTGCCGGCTCCAGCATGGGGGCGATTGTCGCCGGCGCCATCTGTACCCGTAACAATCGCGAGCTCGAGCGCTTTTTCAACGAACCCGGGGAGATCCACCTGGACGCCTTCCGCTGGCTCGAACCCAAACGAATCTGGCGAAAGCGTCACGCCATGGACCAATCCCAGCTACTCCACCACATTCGCACCAACATCGGCCGTACCAGCTTTCAGGAAGCGGCTGAACGAAGCGGCCGCACCCTGAACATTTCGGTATCGCCGACCCGTACTCGCCAGAAACCCCGCCTGTTGAACAACCTGGCCTCACCGGAGGTACTGGTGGATTCCGCCATCCTGGCGTCCTGTGCCGTGCCTGGCATCTATCCGCCGGTAACGCTCCAGGCCAGGGACAAGGATAGGGGTGACAACGGGGGCAAGCCCTATATGCCCACCGAGCGATGGATCGACGGCAGTGTTCATGGCGACCTGCCGCTGATGCGCATGGCGCGGTTGCATAACGTTAATCGCACCATCGTCAGCCAGGCAAATCCCCATGTGTTGCCCTTTATCAGCCATCACCACCAGCGCGGCCCGGGCGCCTCTGCCAAACAGGCTGCCGCATCGCTGATGCACGCCCAGGTAGCGACAACGCTTCAGCTCACCCGCAACAACTGGTCATCGACGGTACTGCGGCCTTTACTGGAGCAGGCTCATGCCATGGCCACGCAGACCTATTTGGGGGACATCAACATACAGTTCCCGTTCAAACCGCTGCTGTATCGCAAGATATTGTCCAACCCCAACAAGGAAGACCTGGAAATGTTCGTCCGGCTTGGAGAGCAGGCCACCTGGCCGCGAATGGCCATGATTCGAGACCAGACACGCATCAGCCGTACGTTCAGCGACTGCATCACCCGGCTTGAGAAAGCCTGCACCGCCAACGACAACGCAGCGGAGTAGCGGCTTGCAGACAACCCGACTCAAAGGCCTGACCATTGCCGCACTGGGTGTGCTGTTCATCGTGCCGGACGCCCTGCTGGTGAAAATCACCTCCGTGGAGCCGGTGGTGTTTCTGTTCTGGCGCGGGCTGTTGCTGGCGTTCAGCTTTCTGGTGATCAGTTCGGTCCGCTATCGCACCCGCCTGGGGGCTGAGATCCGTCGATGCGGCTGGAAAGGGGTGTTCTGCGCCGTCGCCTTCGGGTTAAGCCAACTGGGTTTTGTGATGGGCATGAAAAACACCGCGGCTGGCAACGTGCTGGTCATTCTCAACACCTCTCCGGTCATTGCCGCACTCATCGCCTGGCTGGTCTGGAAAGAAGCCCTGCCGTGGCGAACCTGGATGGTCATCCTCGTGTGCGTGGCAGGCGCCACCCTGATGGCATTTGGCGAATGGGGGCGCGGAGATCCTTTAGGGCTGATCATGGCGGGCGTTGCGGCAACCGCTCTGGCGTTGAATCTCAACGTGGCACGCTCAAAACCGGACAGCGATATGAGCCTTGTACTGATGTTCGGCGCGCTGCTCGTTGCCGGCACTGCAGCGCTGGCGGGCGGCGCAGTGTTGCTCTCACCCCGGGATGCCTTATTCATCGCCCTGCTCTGCCTGTTCTTCCTGCCGGTGGCGTGCGTGCTCATCCAGATTGGCCCACGCTACATACCGGCCGCAGAAGTCAGCCTGATGCTGTTACTGGAAACCATACTGGGCTCTTTTCTGGTGTGGCTGTTCCTCGGCGAGGTTCCCACCACCCTGAGCCTGATCGGCGGCGCCATTGTCTTCTCCGCACTGATGGTCCATGGCTGGATAGAGGTGAAACGGTATCGGCAAACCCGTTTGGCTTGACACATCCGTTGATGTACGGACATTCCCATCCGATTTGTAAGCCACCCAAGACGCAGGGCGGCAAAAACTGGATAATGGCCCTCCGGCTTTTGAAAGCCCGCTCAATTCTGCAAACCCGGTACGCTGTTCATGGAAATCAAAGTTAATTTTCTCGAAAACCTCAGGCTTGAAGCCAAGTTTGACGATTTCACCGTGGTCACGGACCAGCCCATTCGCTACAAAGGCGACGGCTCGGCCCCCAGCCCGTTCGATTATTTCCTGGCGTCATCGGCGCTCTGTGCGGCGTACTTTGTGCGGGTTTACTGCAAGGCGCGGGACATTCCCACCGAAAACATCCGTCTGTCGCAGAACAACATCGTCGACCCGGAAAACCGCTACAACCAGATTTTCAGAATTGAGGTGGAACTGCCGGAAAACATTTCCGACAAGGACCGCCAGGGCATCCTGCGCTCGATTGACCGCTGCACCGTGAAAAAAGTGGTACAGACCGGCCCCGAGTTCCAGATTGAAACCGTCGAAAACCTCGACGAAGACGCCCAGGCCCTGCTGATGGCGCCGGAAGGTGACACCAGCACCTACATCGAGGGCAAGGACCTCCCGCTGGAACAGACCATCGCCAACATGAGCGGTATACTGGCGGACTTGGGCATGAAGATCGAAATCGCCTCCTGGCGCAACATCGTGCCCCACGTGTGGTCGCTGCACATTCGAGATGCCGCCTCCCCGATGTGCTTCACCAACGGCAAGGGTGCCACCAAGGAAAGCGCACTGTGCTCGGCATTGGGTGAATTCATCGAACGCCTGAGCTGCAACTTCTTCTACAACGACCAGTTCTTCGGCGAAGACATCGCCAACAGCGATTTCGTCCACTACCCCAACGAAAAATGGTTCAAGCCAGGACCGGACGACGAGCTGCCCGAAGGTATTCTCGACGACCACTGCCTGGCCATCTACAACCCAGAAGGCGAGCTTTGCGGGTCTAACCTGACCGACACCAACTCCGGCAAGACCGACCGGGGCATCGTGTCCCTGCCGTTCGTACGCCGATCCGACGGCGAAACGGTGTATTTCCCCTCCAACCTGATCGAGAACCTGTTCCTCAGCAACGGCATGAGCGCGGGCAACACTCTGCCAGAAGCCCAGGTACAGTGCCTGTCTGAAATCTTCGAGCGCGCGGTCAAGAAGCAGATCATCGAAGAGGAAATGGCGCTGCCGGACGTGCCCCAGAGTGTGCTGGATAAATACCCGCACATTGTTGAGGGCATCAACGCTCTGGAAGCACAGGGATTCCCGATCCTGGTGAAAGATGCCTCCCTGGGCGGCCAATTCCCGGTTATGTGCGTGACACTGATGAACCCGCGAAACGGCGGCGTGTTCGCCTCTTTCGGCGCGCATCCGAGTTTCGAGGTGGCGCTGGAACGCAGTCTGACCGAGCTGCTTCAGGGCCGCAGTTTTGAGAACCTCAACGACGTACCGGCGCCCACCTTTAGCACCCAGGCAGTGACGGAGCCCAACAACTTTGTCGAGCACTTTATCGATTCGACGGGCGTGGTGTCCTGGCGGTTCTTCAGCGCCAAATCCGACCTGGAGTTCTGCGAATGGAACTTCTCCGGCACCAACGAAGAAGAGGCCAGCACCCTGTTCGGCATTCTGGAGGACCTCGGCAAAGAAGTGTACGTGGCGACCCACGAAGACCTGGGCGCGCCGGTATGCCGCATCCTGGTACCCGGCTATTCCGAGGTCTACCCGGTAGAGGATCTGGTGTGGGACAACACCAACATGGCGCTGGACTACCGCGAAGATATCCTCAATCTCCACGCCCTCAGCGATGATCAGCTGGCCGACCTGGCCGAGCGCCTGGAAGCCAGCCAGCTCGACAACTACATGACCATCATCAGCCTGATTGGCATCGAGTTCGACGAGAACACAATTTGGGGCCAACTCACCATTCTGGAACTGAAACTGCTGATCTGCCTGGCCCTGCAATGGCACGAAGAAGCCCAGGAATTTGTCGACATGTTCCTGCAGTTCAACGACAACACCGTGGAACGCAACCTGTTCTACCGCGCCGTTAACACCGTTCTGGAAATCACCCTGAGTGACGAACTGGAACTGCTCGACTACCTGCCCAATCTGCAGCGCATGTTCGGCGAAGACACTATGGCCGCCGTGGTTGGCTCAGTCAGCGGCGAAGTACGCTTCCATGGCCTGACGCCTACCAGTATGAAACTGGAAGGCCTGGAGAAGCATCAGCGGTTGGTAGATAGTTATAAGAAGTTGCACGCGGCGCGTGCCATGAAGGACGGTTTGAGACAAGATGGATAATATTGCACCGGCATAATACCCAAAAGGCACGGAAGCTATCGGGTAGAGGCCCAACCTCATCACGGCGGTGACAGCTCTGCTCGACTCTATCATTTCCGAGTTCGGGTAACCTCTGACAGTTGGACTCACCGGCACCTTAGAGTGCCTTCAGTAACTGTATGTTAGATACAATAACCTGATCTTTGAGAACTCAGCGCTCAATTCAACTGAACTTTACGTTCTAAATAGCCGGAACTCGCAGCACTGGTTTCTAAGCGATTTACGAAATCAGACTTTCGTTTTACGTAAACTGGTAGACCGTTCAAATCAACCTTTTTGGTCTTTTCAAGACCGTCAAAATAATCCGGGCGGAACACACCATATTGACCAAGCCACATTTCCCTTAGATACTGCAACCATTGAGATTCCTCAAAGTTCAATGACCTTAATCTTGCTGTCGAATTAAGATATGTTGAGACCGACGACTCAGGAATCCACCGCGAAAGATAGTCGCTAAAATAAATCAGGTCACCATATTGCTTAGATTTCGCTAAAGCAACTATATTAGCATTGAAAAAACTAGCCTTTTTGAGATACAAGTCAGAAGCTGAACAACAAGATTGACCATCAGAATGTAACAACAGATCATTGTCTGCAAACCCAAACGTAACTCCGTTATCTCTAGCTTTATTTGCGAACTCTATCAACCACGGGGCACGGTAACGAAGAGGCAGCATATATTCTCGACCATATCTCTCTGCCCCTAATTCCTTGTAGTACTCTATTGGATTCTTGCCCAAGTCATTTGCCAATGATTTTCCAAAATTTCTATTAGCATCAATCGGACATTTCAAATACTCGGCTGAAATGTGCTTGACGTTGGCTTTCTTAGCAACTTCAAACACCTCATCAAAACTTTTCTCGTGCCCAGGGATGATAGGCTGAAACCTAAAGCAAACCGGGATATTTTCATTAGCAAGGACGCTAGCGGCAAAGCCAATATCAGCTAATGGCGGGCATCCGCGATCAATCTTCTCTCTTAGGTGCGGGGAAACAATGGTCGTTGAAAAACGAATATAAATATTAGAGCCATTGATTACGTCCAAGTAATCTTTTCCGATAACCTGATCACTTTTAGTACTTACTATTACAGGATAGTTATAGTCTTTTAGTATCTTCAGATACTCTAAGGTAACACCTTTTTCTTTTTCAATTTTAGTAAACGGGTCAGACATACCTCCGAGCTGAAAAGGAATATTCCTACCAATCATCTCATCGAGAGCTGAACGTATGATTCCCTTCGAAACCCTTTCCAATCTTTCTTTTAGAGATTTAGGATTGCTAATCTGAAGAGCTTCCCCGCGACCGTAACCTTGACGTGTCGCGGCAAAACAATACTCACAAGAAAATTGACATCGATTATATGAATCAAGCCTAAGAGGAGTAGCGCAAAACGCGACCTGGCTGGTTAATCCAGCGTAATATTTATATGGCCTCATTAGTAAAACCCTGAACCCAATCCAAAACGAATACGCCACCATTCCACACATGCTGAAAAAGAACAACCAAAAACAACACAAAGCTTAATAACAAAGAAGCCTTTATAATGACACGAGCGGACTTTTTGCTTTGAGAATATCTTCCAAAAATCTCATAGAAAACGTCTTTTTCAGGCTCATTTTCATTGTCAACTTTCTTTGTTGGCATCCCAAACCTATAAGCTCTACCTTCAACCTTGAACGTCATAAACGTTTCTTTTCGCGCAACAATTGGCTTCTTACACAGCTCTGACAAACCTTTCTTTTTTACTTCTTCTAAGTAACCTTTGTCCGAAAGTCGTTTGAAAAATTTTTCTTTGTTACGGTTATCTATTTTTTTAAAAAGCTTGTGCGCCTGCCAAACGAGCCATCGGGGATGATGGCCAAGTGATTTATAATCTGAAAAATTGTTATATTCTTGAATAAACTTTGGACAAAATATTTTATAAACAGACAAAGCAAACACAAAGAATAACGAAGACAGCCAAAGCAGCTGCCAATTAAAAGGCATAACGAGCTCGATCTCATGCACCTCATTGGCAAACTCAACAACGAGAGGGCTAGGAAACTGAGAGACTATTCCTGCAACAACCGGGACGGTTGAAAACCATATTATTAGGTATCGCACTATTATCAACTGAAAGAAGTCACGGTACTCTTCCCATCTGTCGTCCCAGAAATCATGCCAAAACTCGCATCTATTTTTTGACATATTCAAAAGCCTTTTTTATATGCTACAAGTAACTAGATTAAATAGTGCTTCAGCGCTCACAGAATCGTCTATCGCAAGTCTTGTATAAAAACAGCGATAGACTGGCAATAGGGACTGATGGGCTCCTTGATCAGGATTTGGTGAACCTCTTTGACCTTCAGTACCACTAACGCTGTAAAGAGTGCTCTGCCTAAACGACAGCTTGCCAAACTGCCTACATGCCCGTCTACATAGTACGATTAGATCCGAGGAAGAAAAACAGAGAAGGCCCTAGAATGTTGTCAAATATGGTGCCCGGAGCCGGAATCGAACCGGCACGACCTAACGGCCGAGAGATTTTAAGTCTCTTGTGTCTACCTATTCCACCATCCGGGCATTCGGAGGGGCTTGTAAGCAGCTTTTGACGGGCAGGATTGTATAAGGCCCTGCCCGGTAACGCAATTGGGATTGCGGAAGTGGTATTTTTAGGCTGGCTGCGAAGGCTTCCGCGCCCTGCCCTTGTAGATATAACCAGCGAATTTCGGGGCCTTGGGCACGTATAGGTTTTCCAGTTCGGTGATCTCAAACCCCCCTTCCCGAATCAGGTCCGCGATCGGTCGGTTGAGGTGGCAACCGCCGGCGATTTTCTTCCAGCCTGGGGTGATGCGGTGTTGCCATTTGCACACGCCCTGGTCCGGCGATTCTCCGTGTTCCAGGAACAGCAGTTCGCCGTCGGGCTTGAGTACCCGCTTCATTTGATCCAGCGCGGCTCGCCAATCGGGTATGGTGCACAGGGTGAACGTAAGCAGTACCGTGTCGACGCTGTTGTCTGGTAGCGGAATTTGCTCGCCTGGTAGGTCTAGCCACTCCACCGCAACGCTGGATTTGGCCAGATTTGCCCGTGCCTTTCGGCGCATGCCTTCGGACGGCTCCAGGCCGTAGACGAGGCTAACGGTATCCGGATTGTAGAACTCCAGATTAATGCCCGAGCCCATACCCACTTCCAGCACGGTGCCGTGTGCCTGTGGCACCACCTGGCTGCGCAGTTTCATTACCTGCCCTACTGAGCAGGAGTAATCGATCAGGTGCGGCAGTATTCGCTCGTCGTAGAAACCCATGGAGCCTTCCTATACTTGTTTTAAATCAAGGGGTGCGACATTCTGTCCCTTGGTTTTCCCTGTGCTATGGGTAGCATGGCTACTATCTGCCGGTAAAACAACACTACAACCCAGCCAAGGCAGCGGCCAAGCGGGCGCCAAGCTCGTTTATTCTGTTCACTGTAGTGTCCGGAGGTTCCGCATGGAACTTGATCCCGTCTTTCTGTCGCGAATCCAGTTTGCGTTCGTGGTGTCCTTCCACGCTATCTTTCCGGTGTTTACCATCGGGCTTGCGTCCTACATTGCAGTGCTCGAGGGCCTGGCGTTTAAAACCAATAACCCTTCCTGGGCGAAACTCTCTGCCTTCTGGACCAAGGTGTTCGCGGTGGTGTTTGGCATGGGCGTGGTGTCGGGCATTGTGATGTCCTTCCAGTTCGGCACCAACTGGAGCAACTTTGCCCAGGCGTCCGCCAACTTCCTGGGGCCGATGCTGAGTTATGAAGTGGTCACCGCCTTCTTCCTCGAGGCAGCCTTCCTGGGCGTGCTGCTGTTCGGGCGCGACAAGGTGCCTGCCGGGGTTCACCTGTTTGCGGCAGTGATGGTGGCCACGGGCACCTTTATATCATCGTTCTGGATCCTGTCAGCCAATAGCTGGATGCATACCCCCGCCGGTACGGAATTCAGGGATGGGGTGTTCTTTGTCACCTCCTGGAGCGAGGCGATATTCAATCCGTCCTTTCCTTATCGCTTTTCCCACATGGTGGTGGCCTCGTTCCTGACTGGCTCGTTCGTGGTGGCGGGTGTCAGTGCCTGGTATCTGCTTCGCAAACGTGAGGTTGAGGCGAACCGGCGCGCGTTGTCCATGAGCCTGTGGCTGATTCTGGTTCTTGCCCCCACCCAGGCGGTTATCGGGGATTTCCATGGCCTGAACACGCTGGAACACCAGCCCATGAAGGTCGCCGCCATGGAAGGCAACTGGGAAACCTCGCGTAATGTGCCGCTGCTGTTGTTCGCGATTCCCGATCAGGAAAACCAGACCAACCGGTACGAGGTAGCCATTCCCAGCCTGGCCAGCCTGATCCTCACCCATGAGTGGGACGGCGAAGTGCCCGGGCTGAACGAAGTCGCGGTGGACGAGCAGCCGCCGGTCGCAATCGTGTTCTGGTCATTCCGGGTGATGGTTGGCCTGGGTATGCTGATGATCCTCTTTGGCCTCGCCGGCCTGGTATTGAGGGCCGGTGGCCGATACTGGCAAACCCCCTGGTTCCTGCAAGGGTTGCGCTTTATGAGTCTGACACCCTTTGTGGCGGTACTGGCCGGCTGGTTTGTCACGGAGATTGGCCGCGCGCCCTGGCTGGTGTATGGGCTGATGAACCAGAGCGAGTCGGTTACGCCGTCATTGACCGGCGGTATGGCGCTGTTCTCCCTGATTGGCTACATCGTGGTCTATGCTTTGGTGTTCAGTTCCGGTGTCTATTACCTGATGCGGGTGCTGTACGTGGGCATGGAAGACGAAGACGCAGAGGACGGCCATGAAGCCGAACGGCCGAAACGTCCCTTCTCGGCCACCCATGTGCCGTTTGAGATTGATGATAACGGTCGTCAAAAGCCACTGAACCAGGGAGGCCACTGATTATGGAACTGTTCGATCTGGCCCTGATCTGGGCGTTTATTATCGGTTTCGGCATTATTATGTATGTGCTGATGGACGGGTTTGACCTGGGCATTGGCATTCTCTTTCCCTTCGCGCCGAAAGAAGAAGACCGGGACACCATGATGAACACGGTGGCACCGGTCTGGGATGGCAACGAAACCTGGCTGGTGCTTGGCGGGGCGGGCCTGTTGGCGGCGTTTCCACTGGTTTACTCCACCATTCTGCCGGCGCTGTACATTGGTGTATTCCTGCTGCTGGCCGGTCTGATCTTTCGCGGGGTGGCGTTTGAGTTCCGCTTCAAGGCCAGAACCTCGCGCTATCTCTGGAACTGGGCCTTCGCCGGTGGCTCCACGGTGGCTTCGTTTGCCCAGGGCGCCGTGGTGGGTGCCTATATCCAGGGCTTTGAGATTACCAACCGGGTCTATACCGGCGGTGCGCTGGATTGGCTGACTCCCTTCACGGTGCTGACCGGTTTCGGTCTGATGGCCGGCTATGCGTTGCTGGGCTCCACCTGGCTGATCATGAAAACCGAGGGCCGCCTGCAGGACTGGGCGTATCGGATCACTATTCCGCTGCTGCTGGGTGTGTTGGTCGTGTTTGCGATGATCAGCGTCTGGACGCCGTTTGTGGATGAAGCGGTGAAAAACCGCTGGTTCTCCAATCTGAGCATTATCTGGATATTGCCCGTGCTCGCCCTGCTCTGTGCCTTTCAGATCTTCCGGTCAGTTCGGAACCGGTTTGAAGGCATGCCGTTTGTCGCGACGGTGGGGCTGTTCATCTTTACCTACCTGGGCTTGATCGTCAGCCGCTGGCCCTATGTGGTGCCGCCGGAATACACGCTCTGGGACGCCTCCTCCGCGTACGGCTCACAGTTGTTCCTGCTGCTGGGGCTGCTGTTCGTGATTCCCATTGTGCTGGTCTACACCGCCTGGACCTATTGGGTGTTCCGGGGCAAGGTACGGGCTGGCGAGGGATACCACTAGGTGGCTGAACAAGCCGAGTCAAAACGTTGGCTGGGGGCACTTGCCGCCCACAGCCGGCGGCTGATCCTGGCCACGGTTTCGGCTGGCGTTGTGGTGGCCCTTGCCACCATCGCGCAAATGGCGTTCCTGGCGGGCATTGTTCATCAGGGTATTGTGGATAAGATACCGGTGGCGGAACTGTCGCTGCTGTTCACCGGTGCCATCGTCGCCATATTGATCCGCGGTGTGGCTCAGGGGTTACAGGCCCGCTACGCAGCCCGCTGCAGCCGTGAGGTGCGTAGCGAGGTTCGCCATAGTATCAACCGGTGCTGGCAGGCCAGCGGGCCGGTTTCGATGAGCCAGACCTCCGCCGGCACCCTGGCGCGAGAATGGCTTGACCACACGGACGCCCTGCATGGGTATTTCGCCCGTTTCCTGCCCCAGATGATGCTCGCGGTGGTGGTGCCGCTGATGATTCTGGTGGTGGTATTTTCACTGGACTGGCTCGCGGGGATCTTCCTCCTGCTGTCCGCCCCATTGATACCATTGTTCATGGCACTGGTCGGGATGGGCGCGGAAAAGCTCAACCAGCAGCATTTCCGGACCATCGGTCGTTTGTCCGGCCAGTTTCTGGATAAGGTTCGGGGATTGACCACCCTGCAGTTGTTCGGCCAGACCGCTCCTGCCACAGAAACCCTGCGCAAGCGATCCGACGAATACCGCCGCATCACCATGAAAACCCTGAAGATTGCGTTCCTGTCCTCAGCGGTATTGGAGTTCTTCTCCTCCGTGGCCATTGCCGTCGTGGCCATTTACATCGGCTTCGGGTTGCTGGGGTACATCACCTTTGGACCGTCCAGCGACCTGACACTGTTTTCCGGGCTGTTGATCCTGCTGCTCGCCCCGGAGTTTTTCCAGCCTCTGCGATTGTTGTCCCAGCATTATCATGATCGCGCTGCGGCGATGGGTGCCAGTTCTGAAATCGTCGATCGGTTGCAGGGAGTTGATAAACCACAACCGCAGGCAGAGCCCCGTCACCAGCCGGAATCTCCCGATATTGTGGCCATTCGTGACGTCGCTCTTGCCTACGATGCCGCCAGGCCGGTGTTGGACGGCGCGTCTCTGGTGATCAACAAAGGCGATGTCATCGCCCTCACCGGCCCTTCCGGTGGCGGCAAAACCTCGCTCTTGCATCTGTTGGCCGGCTTCATGAGACCAGACCGGGGGCGTATTTCAGTGTTTGGAGAACGTGCCGGCGACGAAGCCTTTGGCTGGCTGGGTCAGTCCCCCTTCCTGGTGCATGGTACCTGGGCCGATAACCTGCGCCTGACCACGCCGGACGCGACCGACATCGCCATAGAAACCGCCTTGCATCACGTTGGCCTGGAAAGCCTGATCAAAGGCCGGGAACGGGGAATCTACAGCGCCATTACCGAAGACGGCCAGGGGCTCTCCGGCGGGCAGGCACGCCGCTTGAGCCTGGCGCGGGTATTTGTGGCCAGTTACGACCTGATACTGCTGGATGAGCCCACAGCGGGGCTGGACAGTGACAGCGAAATATACGTGCTGGAAGCGCTGCACAAGCTGGCGCTGGCCGGTAAGACTCTGGTTTTCGCCACTCACCACCAGGCACTGCTGACACTGGCCAACCGTACTTTGCTGGTGACGGAAGGAGGCGTTGCAGATGCGTGAGCTTGGCCCCTGGTTGGCATTGATTTTCCGTCGCCCCGGTCGCCTGGTGACCGGCGGCATTCTCATACTGGCCACTCTGCTTGCGGGTATGGGGCTGCTGGCATTGTCGGGCTGGTTTATTACCGCCACGGCGCTCTCCGGCATCCTGCTGGCAGCCGGTGTGCAGGCGTCCATCAATCTGTATGTCCCTGGTGGTGGCATTCGCTTCTTTGCCGTGGCGCGAACGGTCGCGCGGTATGCCGAGCGGGTGTACAACCACGATACCGTGCTGCGCCTGCTGACGGATATCCGAGTGGCCCTGTTCGAGCGTTTATCCACCGCCGGCCGGGACCGGAGAACCCGTTTACGCGGCCCGCAATGGCTATCCCGCCTGACCAATGACGTGGATGCCCTGGACACGCTGTATCTGCGCCTGATCGCACCTACGGCCCTTGCTGCTTTGGTAACGGCGATACTGCTGATCGCCGCGTGGTTGATGTATCGCGGGGAACTGGCCGTCGGCCTTGCTCTGGTGCTGGTACCGGCATTTTTGGTGGCAACGCTGCTGGTTTACCTGCGAACCCGGCATCTGGTCTACCAGCAGACGGCGGCCCGCGAACGGGTAAGAACAGACGTCATCGAGCACATCGAGGGCTTCGGGGAACTCACCGCCGCAGGACGCATTGGCAAACATGCCGCCCTGTGCCTGCGCCAGGCGGGCCAGATCACCCGCAACGAAGCCCGCACTGACACACGCACCGGCTGGAACCTGGGGCTATCCCAGGTCATGGTGAACCTGTCGGTGGTGCTCGCGCTGTGGATGGGGCTAGAGCTGTTCCAGGCGGGGTCCATAACCGGCCCGATGGTTGTGCTGCTGCCAATCGCCCTCCTCGGTTTACAGGAAATCTATTCGATGCTGCCGGATGCATTCGCGCGCCTGGGGGGCACGCTTGCTTCTGCTGCGGCGCTCAACCGGGACTGCGCTCCAGAACCCTCCCAGGGTGCGCACGAACAACAGCCACATGGCAGTGACTGCGCCCTGGAACTCGAGCGTGTGACGATCCGTTTCAGCGACCATGCGCCGGTGCTCAGTCATTTCGATATGGCGGTCGCTAAGGGCGAATGGGTGGGAATCATTGGCCACTCCGGCGCGGGAAAATCCTCACTGGCGGATATCATCGCAGGCCTTGAGACGCCGGCAGTCGGGCGTGTTCACGCGTTACCGCTGGCCTATCTGACACAGAAAACCGTACTGTTCGATGACACCCTGAAAGCCAATCTGCTGATCGGCCGCCCAGACGCCACGGATGCGGACCTCTGGCGGGTTTTGGAGCTGGTGGCGATGGCAGACCGGTTTGTCCACGAACCGGCGCAGTTGAACACCTGGCTGGGCTCCATGGGTAGCCAGTTATCTGGCGGTGAAGCCCGGCGTATTGCACTGGCACGGGTGCTATTGAACAAAGCGCCGTTATTGATTCTGGACGAACCGTTCACCGGAGTGGACGCCGAAACCCGGAACAACATTGCGACGGGTATGAGGCAGTGGTTGGCAGGAAAAACGGTGGTGTCACTGGGGCACGCGCCGGAGGCCTTACCCGCCTCCGACCGTACCATCCGGCTGGCCTAGCGGCCTCAGCTGGTTTCCAGTACTTCGAAGGTCAGGCCAGCCTTGCTGGTCAGGCGCTCATAGAGCTTGCCATCAAGAAGCGACGATGGTGTCCAGAAACCGCCCTGTTTTTCGGCCGGTACATCAAACGCCAGGCTCATACCTGCCTCGCCCAGCATCTTGCCGGTTGAACCGTAACCGGGGTCGCGGTCACCCGTGACTTTGGTCTTGATGATCTTGCCGTCGGTCGTCTTGCCCACAAAGCGTAGATCGTAAAAGCCATTTTTCTGGGCTTCCGGGCTTGGGCCCTCGCCCGGCTTGGGCACGAACTTTTCCACCACCCAACGAGTTGGCTTGAACGCAGACGCGGTGAAGAAACCTCCAAGCGCGCCGGTAATTCCGTAAGCCGCGAGACGACCTTTCACACCACGACCAGTCATCATGGCCTCATCGTAGGTGAACTCCTTGCCATAACGAGCGTTCTGCAAAGCGTTGGAGCGATGGACGATCCGGGTGTTGATGGCCCCCATGACGAACGGCGCCAGCCAAACGCCGAAGTCGTTATCGAACTCTGCGCCTTTCAGGCTCGGTTGCCGGGTTTTGGAGCGGTGTTCCGGCGGGCAGATCGAAAACGGGTTGGCCAGTTCCTTGCGCAGTTTCGGGTCGGCGGCCGCTTCCTTGGCGATGTTCATCATGCTGGCTACGGTGCCACCGGAGAACTCGCCCTTGGCAATTTTGACCCGCATCCGCACATCCTGGCACGGAGCGCCAAAGGTTTCCGCAGCTTTTTCCTGCAGGAACCAGACCCCCATGTCTGATGGGATGGAGTCAAAGCCACAACAATGGACGATGCGGGCCCCGGAGGCCTTGGCTTTGTCCTCGTAGGTGTCCACCATCTTGCGGATCCACTGCACTTCACCGGTGAGGTCGCAATAATCCGTACCGGTTTCGGCGCAAATCTTGACCAGCGGTTCGCCATACAGAGCATAGGGACCAACGGTTGAGATCACCACACGTGTCTGGTCACACATGGTTTTCAGGGCGCTTTCATCGGCGGCGTCTGCCACAATGACGGGCAGCTCAGACGCCGACGGGCCCAGGCCCTGTTTGAGGGTGGCCAGCTTGCTTTCTGAGCGTCCGGCGATGGCCCAGCGAACGTCTTTGCCGATACCATAGGACTCCAACAGGTAACCGGTAAGGATCTGCCCCACGAAGCTGGTGGCACCGAATACCACGATGTCGTAGGTGGTGTCAGTCTTTGTGCTCATTCGTTGTCCTTAATCCATTTGGATCAATTATGAATTGGTGGCGGTCGACCGCGACGCTTTTGCACCCATCAATACCAGGAACAGCGCTACACCCAGGCCCCAGAAGCCGTTCAGTATCAGCCCGCCAACCCAGGTCTGGGCGGTGACAGCGATGCCCTTCAGCGGGAAGACCACCAGCATGGCGACCGCTGTCGGCCCGATGGCGCCTACTATTACATTACCCAACCAGAACTTAAAGCCGCCAAAGCGGCCAAGGATCGCCCAGAGCACGATCCCCCAAAGTCCGCCAAAGAAAGCCAGCGAGAAAACAGCGGGAATACCCAGCGGCGGAACCGCAGCCATGTTAAAGGGTGCGGATGGCACCATTCCCACGAAATAAAACACGGCAAACAGCCCCTGATGAAAGATCAGGGTGGCAAGAAGGCCACTGACAAATGCTTTTAACCAGATCATGTCACTATCCTTTCGTTTATTTCCCTGGAGGTTGCAACAAAACGTCGCATCGGCCAATCGAATCATCGTACCGATACTGCACACTCTGTCAGACTCAATGAACCCGAATCCCGGAGGTTAACCCATTGAACACCCTGCTTCTGGTACTGAGCCTCATACTTGCCACTCTCAGCGCCTGGCTGTTCTGGCAGGTACGTCTCCAGCAAAGATCCATTGGCAAGGCGATAGCTGAGAGCTATGGCCCTGATAATACACGGGAACCGGAGCTGATACTTACGCTGCGAGTAAAAGATCCGATTGCCCTGGCAAAACGCGAATCGAAGTCAGCCCGCATGTTGGCAGACCGTCTTCCGGTGATGGTGAAACGGCTGGTGTATCAGGAAGTCATGAAAGAGCTCGAACTGGAACTGGCCGAACGGGAAATCGACGTGGAAATGAAGCTCGAATACCGATAGGAGGCGCCATGGACATCGTATCACTGCTCAGTTTAAGCGCCATTGTGACCTCAACGGGGCTTATGGCGGTTGCGTTCCGACAACACAGCCGCAACACCCGAACTCTCCGTATCCTTCACTCCCAACGAATTTCGGCCAACAGCCATATCCAGAAAACCCGGATGGATCTGATGGAAACCCGAAACCGGGCCCGCTTGCTGGAGGAAACCGTCAAGAATGGCACCAGCGCGGTAGAGAAGGTTCACAAGGCCATTACCACCACAACGTTCAGCCTGATCGACCGCTTTTCAAGCAATGAGGAGTTCCGCGAAAACGCCCGTCGGGCGCGGGAAACCCACGACCAGACCAGTGACCAGATCTATCGCTCGGTGCACACCACCAACAAGGCGTTGCATATACTGGCGGACACCCTGTTTTTCGGTAAGAAGGAAAAACAGCTGACGGCACGGAAAAAGCCGAAAGACGAGCAATAAAAAAGGCACCCTAGGGTGCCTTTTTTATTAGATTCAGAAAGTTACAGGACTTTCTTCAACTCTTCTTCAAGCTGCGGAACCGCTTCAAACAGATCCGCGACCAGGCCGTAATCCGCCACCTGGAAGATCGGCGCTTCTTCGTCCTTGTTGATCGCAACGATCACCTTGGAGTCAGACATACCGGCCAGGTGCTGGATGGCACCGGAGATACCAACCGCGATGTACAGCTGCGGTGCAACGATCTTACCGGTCTGGCCGACCTGCATGTCGTTGGGCACGAAGCCTGCGTCAACAGCCGCACGGGACGCACCAACAGCGGCGCCCATCAGATCGGCAACCTGCTCCAGCATCTTGAAGTTGTCGCCGTTCTGCATGCCACGGCCACCGGAAACCACGATACCCGCGCTTCCCAGGTCCGGACGGTCAGACTTGGCCAGCTCTTCGCCGACAAAGGTGGACAGGCCAGCGTCTTTAACCACGTCCAGCTGCTCAACGGCGGCGGAGCCACCTTCACCAGCCACCGGATCAAAGGCGGTCGGGCGTACGGTGATAACCTTGATGCTGTCAGCGGATTTCACCGTGGCAATGGCGTTACCAGCGTAAATCGGGCGAACGAAGGTGTCTTCGGACTCCACACGCATGATGTCGGATACCTGGGCAACGTCCAGCAGCGCAGCAACGCGCGGCATGAAGTCTTTACCCGTGGTGCCGGCAGCGGCCAGGATATGGCTGTAGCCCTTGCCCACTTCGGCAACCAGCTCACCCAGGTTCTCGCCCAGGAAATGACCGTACGCAGCGTTGTCGGCAACCAGTACCTTGTTAACGCCTTCGGCCTTCGCAGCCGCTTCGCCTACAGCGCCGCAGTTCTCACCGGCAACCAGTACGTCGATGTCGCCGCCAATGGCCTTGGCAGCTGCGACTACGTTCAGGGTAGCCTGCTTCAGGCTGCTGTTATCATGTTCAGCAATTACAAGGATGCTCATTTAGATCACCTTCGCTTCGTTCTTCAGTTTGTCGACCAGCTCAGCTACGTCAGCGACCTTCACACCCGCCTGACGGGAAGCCGGAGCCTCAACCTTCAGGGTGGACAGACGCGGAGCAAGCTCAACACCCAGATCGGCCGGGCTCATGGCATCCAGCGGCTTCTTCTTGGCCTTCATGATGTTCGGCAGGGACGCGTAGCGCGGCTCGTTCAAGCGAAGATCGGTAGTCACAACCGCCGGCAGGTTCAGGGCCACGGTCATCAGGCCGCCGTCGACTTCGCGGGTCACGTTGACCTTCTCACCTTCGACAACTACTTCAGACGCGAATGTGCCCTGACCCATACCGGTCAGCGCGGCCAGCATCTGGCCTGTCTGGTTGTTGTCGGAATCGATGGACTGTTTGCCAAGAATGACGAGCTTGGGCTCTTCCTTCTCAACCACACTCTTGAGCAGCTTGGCCGCTTCGAGAGACTGAACCTCTTCGTCAGTTTCGATGTGGATACCCCGGTCAGCACCCAGTGCCAGAGCGGTACGGATTTGCTCCTGGCAGGCCTTCGGGCCGATGGATACCACCACGATTTCACTGGCAACGCCCTTTTCCTTCAAACGAACCGCTTCTTCAACAGCGATTTCGCAGAATGGGTTCATTGCCATCTTGACGTTGGCGAGATCAACGCCGGTGTTGTCCGGCTTGACGCGCACCTTCACGTTGTAGTCGATTACTCGTTTTACAGCGACCAGAACCTTCATAGATTCCTCGTTCTTCTACGATGAGTTTACAATTGAGAACAGCACATACTTGCAGGATCTGCTGTCTGTCAGGGCGTCATAATACTGCAGGCAAAGGCTACCGGGGTCAATAGTCCCTATAGACGCTGCACCGCCGCGTCAATGGCCAATGAACACCTGTTGACTCCACCTGAGCGTGAGACGATACTAAAAAACGATTCAAAAAACACGTTTTGGCCCAGTGCCACCAAACAATGCCAAAGGTAGATCCAAATTTCAAACAAACGTTTGTTTGATTATTCAATTGCGGTATCCTTTTACTCTATTAAGGCAGGTGCTTTCGCTTTGAGGGAGTCGTCTATACGAGCTTTTACCGGTATGATGACGCCCCTAAGAATTTGCCTGTTGGCATCACTATAAAACAGATGAGGAGACCAACGTGGAACGCGAATCGATGGAATTTGATGTTCTGATCGTCGGCGGTGGGCCGGCTGGCCTCTCGGCAGCCTGTCGTGTCATGCAGATGGCCCAGGAAGCCGAGCAGGAACTGACCGTCTGCGTCGTTGAGAAGGGGTCCGAGATCGGCGCCCACATCATGGCTGGCACAGTGTTTGAGCCCACGGCCCTCAACGAGCTGTTCCCGGACTGGAAAGAGAAAGGCGCACCGCTGAACACGCCGGTCACCCGTGATGACATTTTCCTGCTAAAGAACCAGGAAGGCGCCACCAAGATTCCAAACGCCTTTGTGCCCAAGAACATGCACAACCACGGCAACTACATCATCAGCCTGGGCAACCTGTGCCGCTGGCTGGCCGAGCAGGCCGAAGGCCTGGGCGTTGAGGTGTATCCCGGTTTTGCCGCTTCCGAAACCATCGTAGAAGATGGCCAGGTCAAGGGCATTATCACCGGCGATATGGGTGTGGCCCGTGACGGCTCCGAAAAAGACGGCTTCATGCCGGGCATGGAACTACGTGCCAAGTACACCCTGTTTACCGAAGGCTGCCGTGGTCACCTGGGCAAGCGCCTGATCAACGATTTCAAGCTTGACGAAGGCAAAGACCCTCAGCACTACGGTATTGGTATCAAGGAATTGTGGGACATCGATCCGGCCAAGCATGAGCCAGGCCTGGTCATCCACACAACTGGCTGGCCGTTGAACGAATCCGGCTCCACCGGTGGCTCCTTCCTTTACCATCTGGAAAACGGCCAGGTATACGTTGGCCTGATCAGCGATCTGTCCTACAGCAACCCGCACATGAGCCCGTTCGACGAGTTCCAGCGCCTGAAGCTGCATCCGGAGATCAAGAAACACCTGGAAGGCGGCAAGCGAGTGGCCTATGGCGCCCGCGCCATCACCAAAGGTGGCTTCAACTCCCTGCCGAAGATGAGCTTCCCGGGCGGCCTGCTGCTGGGCTGTGACGCCGGCACCCTGAACAGCTCCAAGATCAAGGGCTCCCACACCGCCATGAAATCCGGCCTGCTGGGCGCAGAGGCAGTGTTTGAAGCGTTGAAGGACGGCAAGAGCGGTGAGGAAATCACCAGTTTCGAAGAGCGCTTCAAGGATAGCTGGCTCTATAAAGAGCTGTATGCCGAGCGCAACTTCAGCCCGGGCATGCACAAGTTCGGTAACTTCGTGGGCGGCGCGATTGCCTACTTCGAGCAGAACATTCTTCGGAGCAGTCTACCGTTTACGTTCCACGACACGACTCCCGACTATGCCACGCTAAAGCCTGCGGACCAGGCCAAGAAGATCGATTATCCGAAGCCGGATAACAAACTGACCTTCGACAAGCTGTCCTCGGTGTTTATCTCCAACACCAACCATGAGGAAGATCAGCCGGTTCACTTGAAGCTGTCCAACCCGGACATCCCAATTAAGGATAACCTGCCGAAGTACAACGAGCCTGCGCAGCGCTACTGCCCGGCCGGCGTGTACGAAGTGGTTGAAGCGGATGACGGCAGTGGCAAGAAGTTCCAGATCAACGCGCAGAACTGCGTTCACTGCAAAACCTGCGACATCAAGGACCCGGCCCAGAACATCACCTGGGTGACGCCGGAAGGTGGCGGTGGTCCGAACTATCCGAACATGTAAATAGTTCCGGATAGCCAAAAAAAACGGCCCCAACAGGGGCCGTTTTTTTATGAACAACTATGACGGGATCAGTGAGCGTGACCGTGCTCTTGCTCTTCGTCAGTTGCTTCGCGCGCTTCAACCACTTCCACGTCGAAGTGCAGGGTCTCACCCGCCAGCGGGTGGTTGGCATCGATGGTGACGGTTTCGTCGCCCACTTCCACGACACGAACGACCTGGGGGCCACCCGGAGTCTGTGCCTGGAACTGCATGCCCGGCTCGATGGTGTCGACACCTTCAAACGCAGAACGTGGGACCGGCTGGACCAGTTCTTCGTTGACTTCGCCGTAACCTTCACCCGGCTCAACAGATACTTTCACCTGATCGCCAGCGTTCTTTTCGTTCAGCGCATTTTCCAGTCCGCCGATAATGTTCTGAGCACCTTCCAGATAGGACAGAGGCTCGCGACCTTCTACACGGGAGGAGTCCAGCTCTTCTCCCTGGTCGTTGGTGAGCGTGTAGTGGATGGTGACAACACGAGGTTGGGCCATGTGATCTCCTTGCGTGTCGCAATGACTGTTTGATGTAAATTTGGGCAATCGAAAGTGATCTTGAACAGCCAGACTGCACAGAGGGACTTACGACCACCGGGCCTCGTTAGAGAGCCAGGCTCGGTAACAAGTTCGAAAATACAGTTTAACAAGTGTCAGACTGCGTTTTCTACCGTGAGTTAGTTGGGACGGCGGCTGGTAATTCAACCGTTATCGGCAATTTTGTAGAAATTTCCGCTACTCCAGACACCTATAACGGTATCTTCACCGGAACTTTCTTCAGTCACCCGGTCGGCCAGATCGTAATAAGCGGCCGTTACCAGCCTTGCCTCCACACCGTGGCGTAAACCGATGACCGGGCGTGGTTCGTTGGTTCCTTCATAAACCCCAATGTGCAGAGGGTGCTCGTCCCCAATTAACAGTGTCTCTCCTGTGTTGGTAGTTACAGACAGAACCTGGTCCTTTCCACTGCCAGAGACTTCAAGAGAATGAGCGAGAATGGCCGTATCTTCGACAGTGATCCGCCACTTCTCAACCGGCGTCACCAGATAATGGTGCCCGTCACTTTCCTGCCGCAGAATCGTCGAGAACAGCTTAACAATGGCGTCCCGGCCGATGGGCTTGCCCTGATACAGCCACTGCCCGTCACGGGCAATCACGATATCAATGTCTCCGGACAGCTCCGGATTCCATGTTTCGAGCGGTGGCAGGCCTTTTCCGGGAGCCTGTGCACTTTCCACTTGTTGCGCAATTGTCTCGGGCTTCTGGCTCATAAAGGTTATTCCTGTGTGGTTTCACAGAAACTATGGGCGCTGGGGCACCGATTTTAAAGGTCTTATGAGAGATTTCAGGGTAGGAATTGTGCCCGCAAGTCGGCGCAGCCCGGACCCGCTACGGGCATTTCGAGAACCACTGCCTGAGCGGTCATAAAGGGTATGCCCTTACGATGACCATCCACCAGGAGTGTCGAAAGGCTGCCAACAAAGGGCATATGAGAAATCAGCAATAACGGAGAGGGGGCGGATTCGATCAACTCATCCAGACAACGGCCGGGATCATCATCCGGGGTAATATAATCCTTTTCCGTGACCGGGCAATTCAGAATCTCGGACGCAATCGCAGCGGTTTGCCGGGCCCTGACCAATGGGCTGCACCAAATAAACTCGGGGCGCCAGGGCGACTCCGCAATCTGAGCGGCTACATCCGCTACCCCGTGGCGACCAAACTCCGTCAGCTCACGCTCCCTGTCCAGAGTGTGCCAACCGGCCTCACCATGGCGCATGACGATCAAGTGCACTGGCTTTCCCTCCGGCTAACCCGAACCTTACTGACTGATGGTTCGTGGAAGAATGAATTCCACATCTGAATTCTGGACCGACATCATCAGACTGTTGATCACAGCACTGATGGAGGCGCCATCGTAAAGAATCTCATAGAGCCCTCGAACCAACGGCATGTAGATGCCAATCGCCTCGGATTTCTCCTTGACCAGTTTCAGAGTGTAGATGCCCTCGGCCACCTGGCCCAACTCCGCGACCGCCTCTTCCAGCGCCTGGCCGTTACCCACGGCGTAACCAACACGGTAGTTCCTGCTTTTCGGAGACGTACAGGTCACGATAAGATCCCCTACCCCCGCAAGGCCCATAAACGTCATGGGGTTGGCCCCCAGGCTGACCGCAAACCGGCTCATTTCCGCCAGCCCGCGGGTAATCAGCATCGCTTTGGCGTTTTCTCCCAGGTTCCGCGCTGACGCCAGCCCGGCAACGATGGCGTAGATGTTCTTCAGTGCACCGGCCAGCTCGACGCCATACACATCCACATTGGCGTAGACCCGCAGATATTCGCAGCCAAGCAGTTCCTGAACCGTGCGGCGCACGTCAGGGTCCTTGGCGGCGATAACGGTTGCCGTAAGGTCCTGACTGACGATTTCACCAGCCAGATTGGGACCGCTGAGCACACCAATGCGGGAACGCGGGATTTCTTCCTGAAGGATTTCGCTCATCAGCTTGAAGCCATGCTCTTCGATGCCCTTGGTCAGGCTGACAACGATCTGCCCTTCACGGAACTCAGAGCTGTTTTCACGAATGACCGAGCGGAAGGCTTTGCTGGGAATGGCCACAAAGACAATTTCAGCCTTACCGACCGCTTCCGGCAGGCTGGTAGTTGGCTGAATATCACCAGTTAGGGTGACATCCGGCATATAGCGGCTGTTGATACCGGTGTTGCGGATTTCATCCGCCTGGGCTTCGTCCCTCATCCAGAAATGGACGGTATGGCCATTCTCCCCCAGCACTTTGGCCATGGCAGAACCGAAACTGCCACCGCCGAGAACCGCTACATCATGGCCGGTCTGGGAAACGTCGGTGGGCCCACGGTTATTTTTCTCAGGCATAGTCGTTCCGTTATGTTTTATGGTTCAGCCCGGTAAACGGCCGGCAGGAATGGAGAACGCAGTGATGACCCCGGGCTCAGCCGGACTCTTCGCATTCCAGGGCACGCACCAGGTTCTTGAATTCTTCCCGGTTACGGCTGTTTAGGCCCATCAGCACACGGTGGGCTTCCAACACCTTATCCCTGACCTGCTGCTCGCTCGCGCGCAATACGGGGATTTCTTCCAGTTCTTCGATGCGGGACGCAGGCTCGCGAACAATGATGAAAATCTTGTCGAAACCCATGGAGGTGATGATTCGGGTTATATCGGGGTTGGTGGATATCATCGTGGGCAGGAAATTACTGCGTTTCTGGGCAGCCATGGCAATCTTGGCCAACAGCCCCAGGGTGGTGCTGTCGATGATCTCGGTTTCGGTAAGATCAATAACCACCGTCTTGAAATCAGGATCCTGGGTAATGGACTCAACCAGATTGTCCAGCGTCGAACACAGGTTCAGCCGGATTTCTCCAATAAACTTAAGGACATAGATGCCCTGTTTTTCAGCTTGCAGGATCTTGTAACCAGCCATTGAATCCACTGCCACTATGTCGACGTCGGGCCATTGGTATCAGGATCGGTATCCGTTACTGATACGATAGCAATATCGTCAGGTAACTCTGTGATCTCGTCGAGATTCAGAGCGTCGCCCAGGGAAGCAATAGTGTGACTACCTCCCGAGACGAGTTCAAGTAGTGTCTTTTCCTTTTCATCCAGGCTTTTGGCCTTGATGACCTCCAGTATACCGTCTGAGAAAAGAATCAGGTGGAACGGTTTGTCCAGTGGAACTTCGTAAACCTCCCATTCCGGCGTCTCGAACAGCCCCACCGGCAAGCCACTGCCTTCTAGGAACTCTGTCTTGCCGCCCTCCAGGGAAAGGATCGGCATCGGGAAATGGGCGCCTACCGAATAACGAAGACTTCTGTCAGACGTTGAAATGATGCCCACGAACACCGTTACATGCTTGCCCAACCCGGTATCGAGCAGTTCGGAATTAATCCGCTCAAGGAAACGATCGGGAAACAGGATGTCATCACTGGAACCACGCCTGAGATTGCGCTGAAGGCGGTTGGTCAGGTTTTTCAGCAACACCGTTACGAACGCCGAGCTGGCACCGTGGCCAGACACATCGGCGATATACACCAGCACCTTGTCTTCGGTTATTCGGAAATAGTCCAGGAAATCCCCGCTGAGAAACAGCGAGGGCTTGATGAGGTGATTGACGGAAAAGCCGGAAAGCACCTGTTCCCGGTCCGGCAACATTCTGAGCTGGACCTTACGGCCGGCGCGCTGGTCGGTACGTAATTCCGCAATGCCATCCCGCAAGTCCCGGTTCGCTTCTTCCAGTTCCTGACGATAAAGCTGGTTGAGCCGGTTCACACGCACCCGATCAAACAGCTTGCCAATAACGTCATCGAGGGCGCCACGATCATCGGAACAGGGTTTAAGCACGATATCGGCCGCGCCCGCTCTCAGCGCATTAACGATTTCGGAGGCATCTGCGGTGGAATAGCAGGCAACGATGGGGGTGAAGGTTTCCGCGTCTTCCAGTCGACCGGCAAGCTCACCAATGGCGTCCGGCGACAGGTCGGCAAAAATGATGTCCGGAATATTATCGTCGAACAGGGAACGGGCGGAAGCCAGGTCCGAATAACCGGTAACGTAGAATCCCCTGGCCTCAAGGTATCGACCCAGTTCCGAGCGGGCACGTTCATCCGAATCGATAATAAGAATGCGCTCGGTGCGCGATGTCATGGCGATTGCCCTAAACTACCATCGGTAAACAGGAAATTGGGTTTCTGATACCTATTCTGGCACGCCCCTGTGATATAACAAGACATGTTTGATGTTTTTGGGAGGTTGTAATCTATGAGAAGTGCCGTCAATGACCTGCTCGGGGCTTATGACAAGCTGATCATGGACCCGGTCCATGGCGGAATTCCGCTTTACCGGCATGAAATCAAGGTTATCGACCATCCCCTGTTCCAGCGCCTGCGCAACATTTGCCAGAACGACATCCTCAGCCTGGTTTTCCCTGGGGCGACCCACTCACGCTTCCTTCACAGTATTGGCGTGATGCACGTGGGCACGCGGATGTTCCGCTCGATGATCGACGCCTACCTGCGGGAACGCCAACTCAGCGACCAGACAGACCTTAGCCTCAGCCAGCTTGATGCCATTGACTACCTGGCCAAGACCATCCGCCTGGGCTGCCTGCTGCACGACAGCGGACATTCCAGCTTCTCCCACCAGTTCACCCAGGCGCGGCGCATCCACGACCTTATGTCGCGGCCCGACCGGTTTGATGACCTTTGGAGCGGTGTCGACTATTCCGTGTATCACAGTGAACGCCCGGAAGAACTGGAGCACGAGCACTATTCCGTGAGGGTTGCCCACGAAGTGCTGTCGTCCATTGATCTTGAGACCGCCGGCCTCGATCCAAGAGACGTGATCGGCATCATGGAGACCACGGATGTGCGGCCCAGCGATGCGTTCTGCCGCCACGCACGCACCTTCTGGAATTTCATCGCCGGTAACGACGCGGACTCCGGTGTTCTAAGCGAAGCCGACACCCCCCGGCTGGTGATGGACCTGATGTCGTCCATTGTCTCCGGTGAAATCGACGCCGACCGGGCCGACTACATGCTTCGGGACGGTTTTCACTCCTCAGTCACCATCGGTGGTTTCAACCTTGACCACCTGCTGAGCAACCTGCGCTTCGGCTGGGACGTGCGCGAGCCCTGGCTCGGCCTGGCCATCACCCAGAAGGGTCTTGGCGCCTTGGAGGACTTCGTCTACAGCCGCCACCAGATGTACCGCAAGGTCTACGCCCACAAGACGGCCCTGGGTTTCGACTGGCTGTTGCGGGAAGCGATCAACGAAGTGCTTGAAGACCCGGAAATATTTGATTGGGTGGATACCTGCCTGAGCGACATGCGTTACTTCGCAGAACTGACAGACAGCTTCTTCTGGGAGGCTTTTCGCAAAGTGGCGCGGAAAAAGTCTGGCAGTTATTCACGCTGCATTGTGGACCGGGCCAAACTGAACCACCTGGACACCCGGGAAGATCTCACTGTCGCCGGCATCGAGGATCACAGCCGTTGGCTGGCCCGGGAGCTGGACCTGGACCCGGGCGAGGTTGTGACCTGCTCCATGCGGGCACGGTTCTCGAACATCCAGGACAATTTCAACGGCATCAAGGTACTGGTGCGTGATCCGATCAACCGTGCCCGTTCCCTGCGCAAGATTACCGATATCAGCGCCTTCTTCAGCAAGTTCAGCGACGGTACCATCACCCACTTCTACGTTCGGCCAACCGTACTGACCGGCAAGTAAGTTGGGTTTAGTCCGCCAGCATATGCGCGACCAGGCCACTGGCACTGTTGAACGCGCCCTCCACGCGGCCGCCGCTCAGCCAGTCCCCGGCCAGCCCGATGCGCTGGTCGCCATACCAGCGAAAACCGGGTTGCTCCGTGGGCGAGGATTTCGCATAAAGCCACCGGTGCGAAATCCAGTCGTCAGGGCAGACAGTAACACCGGTTACCTTCTTAAACGCCTCAATCATGGCAGCCGACACCTTGTCCGCCGAGGTATTTTCGTGCTCCCGAGACCATTGAGGCGTTGCATGGAGAACCCACCACTGGCCGGAATCGTCCCTGCCCGGTTTGCTCGAGTTATTCGCAATCCAGTCGAGTATCGGGTTCTGGCACCGCATCCCGTCATAGGGCTGTTCCAGCGCCTGCCGAAAATAGACAGCGATTGCCCAGCACGGCTGGATATGGCTAACGTGGTCCTGCATCTGGTCCGAGAGCGCTGTGAGCCTACTGTTGCTGAACAGATCCCGGGTCTGAGCCGGAGGTGCCGTGACGATAACCGCGTCAAAGGGCCCATAAGACTCGCCGTCTGTATCGTTCAGCAACCACTGTTGACCCTGGCGAACCAGGCTATCAATGCGCGTTTGCGCCTGGACGTCTGCAGCGGTGGAAAGCCCGCGGGTGATGGCGGTCATCCGGGGAGCGCCGACGTAGCGGGTCTCTTGCGGGAACGGCTCCCATTGCCCGGAGGTGGTCTGGTAACCAAACCGCCCGGGCCACGGCCTGAAACTGCCTTCGGCATAACGGTTCAGGAAGGCGGAGAAAGCAGGATTCCTGATCGTAAAGTATTGCGCCCCGATGTCTACGGAGCCACCCGCAACACGCTTTGCGGCCATGCGACCGCCCGGGCCGCGGCTTTTCTCGAAGATCGTCACTTCATGGTTCTGCTCCTGAAGCAGAAGTGCTGCACTCAGGCCGGCCATGCCTGAACCAACAATGGCAATCCGGCGTATAACAGGCATCTGATCGGTTTGGTTAAACATCGTATAACGTGCATCCAAATTCGGTTGTTGGAACGTAGAACCCGTCAAGCGTCTGGTTGAGATTCTTCAACGCCCAGGCTTTACAGGTTAAACCACGAACGAAAGGGCAATCAGGGTATGACCCGAGTGCAACACTGGCTGACAAACATTCTGAGATGGTTCGACTCCGCTGCGGGTTCGGATCACCTCGACACAAGCTCGCGGGCTTTCAATTTTCTCAGGGTGGTTCCCTTTATAGCACTTCATCTGGCCTGTTTGCTGGTCATCTTCACGGGCACCAGTACCTTTGCTGTCATCTTTGCATTCGGCTTTTTCGCCGTGCGCATGTTTGCCATCACCGGCTTCTACCATCGCTACTTTGCCCACAAAACCTTCAAGACCAGCCGTGTTGCACAGTTTTTCTTCGGTGTCCTGGGCGCCAGCGCAGCCCAACGTGGGCCGCTGTGGTGGGCCGCTCATCATCGGCACCACCATCAACACTCCGACGACGAGAAGGACTTGCACTCACCACACCAAGGCGGGTTCTGGTGGTCCCACGTTGGCTGGTTTACCTGTGACGCGGGCTTTGCCATGGATGAGCGCCGGGTGAAGGACTGGATGAAATTTCCCGAACTCCGCTTTCTCAACCGCTTTGACTCATTGGTACCGGCGGCAGCCGCGGTCGGTATTTATGCCTTGGGTGAAGCTCTGGCGGCGTGGGCGCCCGGCCTGGGCACCAATGGTTTGCAGCTGCTGACCTGGGGCTTCTTCATATCGACGGTGTTGCTGTTCCATGCCACGGTGTCCATCAATTCCCTGTCCCACGTCTGGGGAAAACGCCGTTTCGAGACTTCCGACGACAGCAGGAATAACGTCTGGCTCGCGCTCATCGCCATGGGCGAAGGCTGGCACAACAACCACCATCGCTGGCCGCAATCCGTGCGCCAGGGATTCCGGTGGTACGAGGTGGATATGACCTGGTACGGACTGTGGCTACTCGCGCGTCTTGGCATCATATGGGACATGAACCCTATTCCAGAACACATTCAGGAAGAAACCCGCCAACTGGATTCCATGAGGAGGAAACACTCATGAGTACCGCCTCTATCATCGAAATGGGCAACCAGAATTCATCCGTCCAGGAAACTCTTGGGCGCTTCACGCAACTCTTCAATAACCTCTGCGCCGGCAACATGGCGGAGCTGTCCAGCGTGTACAGCGAAAACGTGACGTTTACCGATCCGTTCACGAGCGTGCGGGGAATTGGTGAACTGACAGAATACTTTTCCGGGGCCTACGCCAACGTGATTTCCTGCGGTTTCGACTTCGGCGAGCCCGTGGTCAACGGCGAGGATGTGTGCATTCCCTGGGTGATGCACCTCAGGCACAAGCGTATTCGGAAGGGCAACCCGGTTGCGGTGGAAGGCATTAGTCAGTTGGTTATTCGTGAGGGGCGCGTTCTCTCCCATCGGGATTATTTCGACATCGGCCAGTTGCTCTACGAAAACCTTCCGTTACTGGGTGGCGTGATCCGTTGGATAAGGAATCAGGCGGGATGAGTAAACGGCTTGGAACAGCATCCAACATCTGGATTACCGGGGCCAGCTCAGGGATCGGCGAAGCCGTTACCCACGCGCTGGTAGACCAGGGGCACCGTTTGGTGATCACCGGCCGACGACAGGAGGCATTGGACGGCTTGAGCGCATTGGCGCCAGAGCGGGTCGTAGCAGCGCGGGCGGACACCACGAGCCGGGACGACCTACAGGGTATTTCCTCCACCCTGGAAACCCACGGCGACCTCAACATGGCCATCCTCAACGCCGGCACCTGTGAATACCTGGAAATCGCCGACTACGACAGCGCTGTGATTGAAAACAACATCAACACCAACGTGGTGGGCACCGCACGCTGTCTGGATATTGCCTTGCCGGCTCTGCGGCGCACTGTCGCGAAGGGCCAACCGGCGACGCTGGTGATTGTCAGCTCATCGGCGTGGTGGTTTCCCTTCGGCCGTGCCGAGGGGTACGGGTCCTCCAAGGCCGCGCTCACCTACTTTGCCCACGCGCTACGAGCGGATCTGACGCCCGAAGGCATCGACGTGGTGGTGGTTTCGCCGGGGTTTGTGAAAACGCCGCTGACCGACAGAAACGATTTTCCGATGCCGTTCCTGGTCTCAGCGGAAGACGCTGCAGGCCGTATCGTCAAAGGACTGCGTAAAGGCCGTAACGAAATCGCTTTTCCGAAGCGATTCACCTGGACACTGAAGGCTCTGGGCGCCCTGCCCCAGGGGTTGATTGATCGCATGGCCGCCAGCATGAGCCGCAAAAGCAGGAATGAACAGGAAACCAGTGGATGAGTAACGAACGTCAACGTATTGCAGTCATTGGCGCTGGGGTCTCCGGCCTTACCACAGCCTGGCTCTTATCCGAAAAGTACGATGTGGAGCTGTTTGAAGCCGGCGACTATGCCGGAGGCCACACCAACACAGAGATGGTTACTGCCGGTGGTCGGGAGTGGCCGGTCAACACCGGTTTTATCGTCTTCAATGACTGGACGTACCCCAATTTCATGAAGCTGATGGACCGCTTGGGTGTTGCGTCGGAAGTCAGCGACATGAGTTTCAGTGTTGACTGTCATTCCTCCGGGCTACAGTACAACGGCACCAGCCTGAACACCCTGTTTGCCCAACGCAGAAACCTGCTGAATCTACCGTTTCTTCGTATGATCCAGGAGATCCTGCGCTTCAATAAGGAATCCCGGGCAGACCTGGCCGCTGGCAACATCGCAGACACCGAAACCCTGGGCGAATACCTGAACCGCAACGGCTACTCGCGCTACTTCCGCCAATACTACATCGTCCCCATGGGGGCTGCGATCTGGTCGGCGCCGGAGATTGTCCTGGAACAGTTCCCGATCCGATTCTTTCTCCAGTTTTTCAATAATCACGGCATGTTGTCGGTAGACGATCGTCCGACCTGGCGGGTCATTTCCGGCGGCTCCGCGCGCTATGTCGATGCGATGATGGAACGCCTGGGCGAACGCATACATTTGAACAGCCCGGTCAGTTCCGTCGTCCGTGAGCCGGACCATGTGGTGGTCACCGTCAATAACGAGCACCACCACTTTGACCAGGTGGTGTTTGCCTGCCACAGCGACCAGGCCCTCGGCATGATCGCCGATCCTTCCGCCGAAGAACTGGATATTCTTGGTGCCATTACCTATCAACGCAATGATGTGGTGTTGCACACCGACAGTTCGGTACTGCCATCAAATCGCAGGGCGTGGGCGGCGTGGAACTATTTCATACCGCAACACAGCACCGAGCCTGTGTCTGTGACCTATAACATGAACGTACTGCAGAATTTCGATGAGGCACCGGAAACCTTCTGTGTCACCCTCAACCGCAGCCAGGACATTGATCCGGAGCGCATCATAAAACGCTTCGACTACGCACACCCCGTGTTCACCCTGGAGGCCGTGGCGGCCCAGAAACGCTATGACGAAATCGGCGGCCACAACCGCAGCCACTTCTGTGGCGCCTACTGGTTCAATGGCTTTCATGAGGACGGTGTGAGCAGTGCGCTCCGCGTTACTCAGGCTTTGGGAGTGGAGCTGTAGCCATGAACGCTGCCCTACCGCAAAACATGGTCGCCAATCAGCTTCACAGCCAATGGCTGGAGGGCACGATTCGGCATCGTCGCAAGGCACCGGTCCGCCACGAATTCAGCTACAGCACCGGCATGCTGGCCCTGGACCTGCGCGAGTGGCCATCCATAACCCATATCAGCCGCCTGTTTTCCCTGGAACGCTTCAACTGGTTGTCCCTGTACCGCCGTGACTATTTCCGGCCCGAGACCGACAACCTCCTGCAGGCCGTGAGCGATCAGGTACAACAGGCGACGGGATGGCGCCCGGACGGCGCGGTGCAACTCATTACTCATCCCCGTTATTTCGGGTATGTGTTCAATCCGGTCAGTTTCTACTTCTGCTACCACGCCGGCGACCGCCCGGATCATGGAGCCGTGCCCCGGGTCATCATGGCTCAGATCACCAATACACCCTGGAAAGATCGCCATGTGTACTGCCTCGAAACCGCAGGCGCGGAACCAACCAGTGCCGGCTGGCGCACTGAGCGCTTCGATTTCAGCAAACGCTTTCACGTATCGCCCTTTAATCCCATGGATCAGCATTACCAGTGGACGTTCAGTTTCCGCGGCCCTGAGCTTCGGATCCACATGGGTGTGAAACAGGACGAACGCAAGCATTTTGACGCCACATTGGTGGTCCGACGCACCCCCCTGGATCGTAAAGAACTACACAGGAGCCTTAGACAGTTTCCACTGGAAGCGCTGAAGGTGGTGGGCGGTATTTACTGGCACGCCCTGAAGCTCAAGCTCAAAGGGGTGCCGTTCTTTACCCATCCAAACAAGCTGCCTGAAAACGACCCGGCGCACCGGCGCGGCGCAGAAGACTCAGGCCAGGATGTCACCGAACCCACAGCCCAGAACAAGACAACCGGAAAGGTAAGCTCATGGAGAACCTGAACACCTCGCTTGAATCCACTGGCACTGGCCAGGCGCCGCTCACCAGCCGGTGGGCGAAAGTCCTTGTGTGCCAGCAGCTTTCGCTTCTTGAAGCGGGAACACTGACGATTCGTGAAGCCGGGGCGGAAACCCTGACCTTTGGAGACAATGACAGCCGATTCGCGCCGGCGGAGCTGGTCATCCACGACCACAGCACCTGGAAGGATCTGCTAACGGGCGGCAGCGTGGGTGCCGCTGAAGCCTATGTCGCAGGTGACTGGTCAACGCCGGACCTGGTGGCCCTGTTGCGGTTCTTTACCCGAAACGTTGATCGAATGAACGCCTTCGAGGACCGATTCAGTTGGGTCACCAAACCGGCCTTGAAGGGCCTGCACTGGCTGAATCGCAATACGAAGGAAGGTTCCCGCAAGAACATCAGCGCCCACTACGACCTGGGTAACGACCTGTTCGAGACCTTCCTTGACCCCACGATGATGTATTCCTCCGCCATCTACCCAGGCCCAGAGGCGACGCTGGAGCAAGCGGCGGTTCACAAACTGGATACCATCTGCCGAAAACTGGACCTGCAACCGGGCGACCGGGTGATCGAAATCGGCACCGGCTGGGGTGGATTCGCCGTGCATGCGGCCAAACATTATGGCTGTCATGTGACGACCACGACGATTTCCGCCGAGCAGCTGGAACTGGCGAGAAAAAAGGTCAGCGACGAGGGCCTGGAAGCGCAGATCACCCTGCTGTTTGACGACTACCGCGACCTGAAAGGCCAGTTCGACAAGCTGGTGTCCATCGAAATGATCGAGGCGGTGGGCCCGCAATTTCTGGACAGCTACTTTTCTCAAATCAGCCGCTTGCTGAAGCCGGACGGCCTGGCTCTGGTTCAGGCCATCAATATGCCCGAACAGCGATACAAACGCGCCCTGAAGAACGTCGATTTCATTCAACGATTTATTTTTCCAGGCAGTTTCATTCCCTCTTTTGGCGCGATGCTGGACTCCGTCCGCACCGGTTCGGACCTGGTAATGACCCACGCAGAAGATATCGGCTTCCATTACGCCCGCACGCTGCGGGACTGGTGCGACCGCTTCATGGCGAACCGGGATACGCTCGACAGCCTTGGCTACGACAAGGCCTTCCGCCGCCTGTGGCATTTCTATTTCGCCTATTGCGAAGCCGGGTTCAGTGAACGTGCCATTGGAGTTTCCCAGATCCTGTTCGCCAAGCCAGGTAACAAGCGTGAGAACATCCTGAGCGTATGATCCACACCGATACCCTGCGCAATGTCCTGAACTTCGCCCTGTTCCAGGCTGGCTGGTTCGTATGCGTGCTCTATCCGGGCCTGATGGCTGCCGGATTCGTGGTCCTGCTATTGGTTTTCCACATGCTGTTTGTCAGCCAGCACCGCTCCGCCGAACTGCAGTTTATCGGCGCCGGCACGGTTCTGGGCGGTGTACTGGACGGCATCTGGTTCCAGACCGGCATCCTTGATGATGGCACTGGCAGCGTACAGATCACACCGGTCTGGCTGGTCGGCATCTGGGCCATATTCATGACCACCCTGAGCCATTCCCTGTCATGGATTGGCAGCAAACCCTGGCTGCCCTTTGTGTGTGCCCCCATCGCCGGGCCATTTGCCTACTGGTCCGCCAGCGCGCTGGGCGCCGTGCAACTTCCGAACCTCACACTTTCCCTGGCTGCGCTGGCATTGGGCTGGCTGGTTGTATTCCCGAGCCTTCTCTATCTCCGCAAGGCCCTCTATCCGGAGCTGATACGATGAGGACCAGCACCCTTTTGCTCGCCTGCACCCTGCCCCTGTCGGCCGCGGCCGCCGAGATGCGCTTTACCGGCCAGGCGATGCCGTTGAACGGCGACAACCTGCTCTATGAAGAGCAGCACGTGGTCACAGGCAAGTGCACCGATGGCCTTTTCCGACCCGCCTCCCACAACGTGACTTACGTTCGCAGTAACGGTGAGCCATTTGCTGAAAAGACACTGTCTTACAAACAATCGACGTTGCGTCCAGCGATGACCTTCCGACAGCCGGGCTTCAATGAAGTCATGGAGATCCGCAACCGGGATGACGCGACGCTGGAAATCGAGTGGCAGACTCCGGAAGGCGACACGGAAAACTCGACGGTGGAGGTCACCCGGAAACTGGTGGCAGATGCGGGCTTCGACAATCTGGTCCGCAACCACTGGCCCGAGGTCACTTCCGGTGACCGCATCGAATTCAACTTTCTGGCGCCCACACGGGGCAAAGCCTATGGCTTTGTACTGGAGCCTGCGAAGGACGACCGCATCAACGCCACACATACGGTGCTGATAGAGCCCTCGAGCACAATCCTGAGCTTTCTGGTTGACCCGATCCTCTTGGGCTATAACGACAACGGCGCGCTGACGGACTACCTTGGGTTGACCAATATCCGCAAGGATAAGGACTCAAACTACACCGCCCATATCCGCTATGCCGTGGACACCGCTCCGGATTGTGAACTGACCCGCTGAATCCGTCCTTGCAGCCAAGGCGGACACACCGACCTGTTGTGGTAGACTTGCGGTTTCCTGACACACCCTGACAATCGCCAAAACTGCAAAACAGAAGGTTTCCGCCGATGATGTTTGTCTCATTCAACGTCAACAGTATCCGCACGCGGCTGCACCAGCTTGAGGCCGTGATTGATAGCCTGAACCCGGATTTTATCGGCCTGCAGGAAACCAAGGTGACCGACGAGGAGTTCCCGGAGGACGCCATTCGCGAACTCGGCTACCACGTTCACTTCCATGGCCAGAAGACTCATTACGGCGTTGCGCTTCTTTCCCGCCAGGCGCCGGACAGCGTCCAGAAAGGCTACCCGTGGGACGGAGAGGACTCCCAGCGCAGGCTGATTACCGGACACTTCACAGTCAATGGCCGCAAACTTACGGTGATCAACGGTTATTTTCCCCAGGGCGAAAGCCGAGACCACCCGGTAAAGTTTCCCGCCAAGGAAAAATTCTACGCGGACCTGATGAGCTACCTGGACGACCTGAAAGCCGCCAACGGTGAGATTGTGGTAATGGGCGATATGAATATCTCGCCTACTGACCAGGACATCGGCATCGGTGCCGACAATGCCAAGCGCTGGCTGAGAACCGGTAAATGCAGCTTTCTTCCGGAAGAGCGTGAATGGCTGGGACAGGTCGAAAGCCGTGGTTTCACGGACGTGTTTCGACACCTGCACCCCGAGGAATCTGACACCTTCAGCTGGTTTGATTACCGCAGCAAGGGCTTTGACAGAGACCCACGCCGCGGCCTGAGGATCGACCTGATCATGGCCAGTGACCCGCTTCTACCCAAGGCGGAAGAAGCAGGCGTCAGCTACGATATTCGCGCCATGGAGCGGCCTTCGGACCATTGTCCGGTGTGGGCTCGTTTCTCGCTTTGAACCCACCTCGCCGGGCCGCGACATGAAAAAAATGAAAACCCGCGACCGTATACTTGAGGCCAGCCTGATGCTGTTCAACAGCATCGGCGAGCCCAACGTAACCACCCTGTTGATTTCGGACGAACTGGAGATCAGCCCCGGCAACCTCTATTACCACTTCAAGAGCAAGGGCGATATTGTCGGGGAACTGTTTGCCAGCTATGAACACAAAATGCACGACCTGCTGGCGGTTCCGGAAGACGCGACCATCAGCCTGGACCAGCAGAGTTTTTTCCTGCATCTGTTGTTCGAAACCGTCGCCCGCTACCGATTCCTGTATCAGGACCTGGTGAACGTCCTGTCCCGATACGAGCAGCTTCAAACCCGCTTCCGGCGCATTCTGAAAAAGAAAACCCATGGTTTCAGGGTCATCTGCGAGAGCTTTCGCCGCCAGGGCGTCATGGAGATTACCGATGGGGAGCTGGATGCACTCTGCGACCAGTTGACGCTCACCGCCTGCTATTGGAGCAGCTTCGACAGCCTGTCGCATCTGGATGACCGCGACTCCATGGACCCGGGCCGCGGTGTTTACCAGATGATGCACTTGCTATTGCCCTACCTGGGCCCGGATGAAAAAGAACAAATTTACCTGATGAGCCGGGATTACCTCTGACATCAACGGCCGGAAGCGAGCATCATTCCTCTTCGGAGCGGTCCTCGGTCTGCTCCCTGAGGCGTTGGAGTTCCGCTTCCAGGGCCTGAATCCGGCGTTCCATGGCTTCGATTTCGTCCCTACGGTGAATACCCAATCGACGCAACGCGCCGGACACGCGCTCATCAAACATGTTCTCGAGGCGGTCCCAGGTGCCAGTGGCCTTTTCCCGCACATCGTCCACACGGTCTTCCACTGTGCGTACGTGCTTTTCAACCACGCCGCGGGTCTTACTCTCCAACTGCTCGCCTTCCTGAACCAGACGCTCAAAGAAGCGACCAGCGTCCTCCTCGGCCTTGGTGTAGGCACCGAGCCCGGCCAGCCAGATCTGCCGCGCAGACCCTTTTATTTTACCCGCCAGCTGCTCGTCGTTTTCCGGCGTGTTTTCGTTTTCGTCAGACATGCAAAACCTCGGAGGCGTTGGACTCTCAATGGCTCATTATTGTATTACAGCGGGCACTGAATTTCAGTCAACAGGCCAATATCTCTGCGTCAGGGCTGAAACCAAATCGCCTGAAAGGCCCACAGCGAGCGGCTTTAGTATAAGCACACTTTCAATATGAAAAAATGTGATCAAACGAATCGCTCACTGGCTTGAAGTGTTCAAAATATGGTCAATACTTCACTGTACCGGTGTCCCTGCTGATGCCGGTTTGTCTGGAAGTCTTTCATGGATACTACTCGCACGCCTCTGCCCGGCCACCAGTGCCGGGCTTTTTTTATCTCCTGGATTAAAACTTCCCATGGCCCGGGCTCTGACAGCGGCTATGTCCTGTGGCATTATGCTGAGGCATTTATGTGACCGGCAAAAGGATCGCTTATGGACATCAGACGTATCGACGACACGATTTCAGTCTCGCCCCAGCTCACTGTGGAGGACGTTAGCGAAGCTGCAAAACTCGGCTTCAAAACACTCGTTGCCAATCGCCCCGATGCCGAAGAGCCCGGCCAGCCGGGCATGGCCGACATAGAGGCCGCAGCTCGCGCAAACGGGATGGAGTGGGTGTATCTGCCGGTCGAGTCCGGGAATATCTTTGACAACGACGTTGACCGCTTTGATGCAATGATCCGTCAGGCAGACAAGCCCGTACTTGCTTTCTGCCGCTCCGGAACCCGCTGCACCGTGCTCTGGGCACTGAGTTCGGCACGCACCGAGCCGGCCCACGACATTGTCAACAAGGCCCGTAAAGCTGGTTACGATGTTGGCGGGCTGGCGCCGCGGATGGCCCAGCAGGCAGGGAAACGCTCCTGAGCCACTTTCTGAACGGACACCCATCATTTTCCAGGATCCAGAACCATGCCGTACAAGGGTACCGCCGATTTTCGCCATGACCATCCCGAAAAAACCGGAGTACTGATCACCAATCTGGGAACACCGGATGCCCCAACCACCTCTGCCCTGCGCCGTTATCTGGGGGAATTCCTCTGGGATCCCAGGGTGGTTGAAGTGCCGCGCCCGATCTGGTGGCTGATACTCCATGGCATTATCCTGCGACTGCGTCCCAGCCGGTCAGCCAAAGCCTATGCTGGCGTGTGGCAACCGGAAGGATCGCCGTTGTTGATTCACACCGCCAGGCAAGCCGAAGCGATTCGCAAACAACTGCAGGCGAAACACGGCAATAACCTCCTGGTGGGATTTGCCATGCGATATGGCAACCCGGGAATCCCAAAGGTGCTTGATGAAATGCAGGAGCAGGGGGTTCGCCGGTTGCTGGTACTGCCCCTGTACCCGCAGTATTCTGCCTCGACCTCGGCCTCGACATTCGATGCCATTGCCCATAATTTTACCCGTCGGCGCTGGCTGCCCGATCTGAGGTTTGTGTCCCACTACCCGGACTACCCACCTTACATTGAGGCTATGGCCAGCCATATCCAGGCGCACTGGGACAAGCATGGGCGCAACCAGAAACTGATCCTCTCCTATCACGGAGTTCCCCTGAAGTACCTTGAGCGCGGGGACCCGTACCACTGTGAGTGCCACAAGACTTCCCGCCTGCTGGCAGAACGGCTTGGCCTTGGAAAGGATGAATACCTGACCACCTTCCAGTCACGTTTTGGCCGGGAAGAGTGGCTGCAGCCCTATACTGACGAAACCCTTAAAGCACTGCCCCAAAAAGGCGTAACATCTATAGATGTGTTCTGCCCCGGCTTTTCGGCGGATTGCCTCGAAACCATCGAAGAGATTGACGAGGAAAACCGTGAATACTTCATGGAAGCCGGCGGCGAGGGTTTCAGCTATATTTCCGCCCTCAATGCCACACCGGGACATATCGACGCCCTGACGCAGCTGATTGAGGAGAACCTGCAGGGCTGGCAGGTGCCGCGCAATGAACCCGAAGAACTGGCAGAGAGGGTCAGGCTCGCGGAGGAACAGAGACAGGCCCAGTACCCGGGCCGGGAGCTGTGAGATGAAACTGAATTGTGACTTGGGGGAAAGCTACGGTGCCTGGCGTATGGGCCAGGACGATCAGGTGATGCCCCTTATCGATATGGCCAACGTTGCCTGCGGCTTTCACGCCGGGGACCCTTCGGTCATGCAGAAAACCGTGGCTCTGGCAGCGAAGCACGGAGTAGAGATCGGTGCCCATCCCTCCTATCACGACCTCGCCGGTTTTGGCCGCCGCTCCATCAGCCACAGCCCCGAGGAAATTCACGCCCTGATCCTCTATCAGCTTGGCGCGCTACAGGGACTATGTCGGGCCGAGGGCCTGACACTGTCTTACGTAAAACCCCACGGTGCCCTGAACAACGACATGATGCGGGACATGAGCACCCTGGAAGCCGTTATGACCGCGGTTAGAAGCTATCAGCAGGATCTGCCGCTGATGCTCCCGGTGACGGTCAAACACGAACAACACCGCAAACTGGCGGACTATGTTGGTCTCCCCATCCTGCTGGAAGCCTTTGCCGACCGCGCCTACGACGATGAGGGCCAGTTGGTATCCCGTCGCCTTCCAGGGGCGGTACATCAGTCTGCAGACAAGATTGTCAATCAGGCGGTATCGTTCGCTAAAAACGGTGGAGTCTACAGTTCATCCGGTAACTGGCTGACACTGCCGGCCGACAGCCTGTGCGTACACGGTGACAATGAGGCAGCGCTGAGTGGCATTCGGGCGATTCGCAAAGCATTGGCCACGAATTAGAAGCACTAACGAAACAGTTTGAAAGGATACGGGAAATATCAGGGAAGGAAGAGAAAGTGGCGGTGGGCCAGACCTGACTCACACACTGATTTTCCTCGAAAAATTCAGCATTTAACCATTCCAGAACAACTACTTACCTGAAACGCTTGTAACCCACCATATCACCCTGTAGCATCGAATATCAATACTTTTTGTGTGCCGGGATGTGGGCCAAGCCATGCCGAAGATTGCCAAGGAACTTTCACCCATTGAGGTAAAACGCCTCTCCTGTCGAATTGATCCTGACACGGGAGAGGCAACAGAAATCCGTTATCCGGTCGGTGGAGTTTCTGGCCTCCTACTCAAAGTTACACCCTCTGGCGCCCGTCAGTGGATCCTGCGCACGAAGATAGGCAACCGGCGCCCGGATATGGGCCTTGGCCCCTACCCTGAAATCTCCGTCGCTCAGGCCCGCGACAAAGCCCGGGAAGTGAAAGAGAAGATCCGGAATGGTATAGATCCCCTTGAGGAAAAGCGCTCCCTGAAGCGTTCACTGCTGGCGGAACAAATCAGCACGTTGACCTTCCAGAAGGCGATGGAAGAATACATCCGGATGAAGTCCAAAGAGTTCCGGAATCCCCGCCAGGAAACGCAGTGGACCAACAGCCTCACCACCTACGCCATTCCGCATCTGGGGGAAATGCCAGTACGAGAAATCGAGCTACCCCACATCAAACAAGTACTGGATCCGATATGGGAAACCAAGACGGAAACCGCCAACCGCGTCAGGGCCCGTATTGAAAATATATTGGGCTGGTGTGCGATTCACGGCTACCGATCCAACGAAAATCCCGCCAAGTGGCAGGGCTACCTGGATGAGGTTTACCCCTCACCGGAGAAGATCAAGAAACGTGGCCACTTTGCAGCGCTGCCAGTAGATGAAATGCCGGCATTCATTAAGGGTCTCAAGAAACGAACCGGGACCGCCGCCCGCGCCCTTGAGTTTCTTGTTCTGACCGCTGCCCGCACCAACGAAGTGATTGGAGATAAACGAATCCGAAAGGCTGGCATTACCTGGCAGGAAATCGACTTGGCCCGCAAGGTATGGACAGTGCCAGCAGAGCGAATGAAATCCGAAAAGGTTCACCGCGTACCGCTGACAGATTCCGCGATTGAACTGCTGAAAGGCATGGGGGAAGGCGCCCCGACTGACTTGATATTTCCCGGTCCGAAAGGCGACGAACCATCAAACAATTTCCTAACCGCTCTGCTGAAACGAATGGAGCGAAAAGTAACCGCGCACGGGTTCCGCTCAACCTTCAAGGATTGGGCCAGAGAGCGCACAGCCTACGCTGACGAGGTTTCTGAACTGGCCCTTGCACACATCAACAGTGACGCCACACGGGCCGCCTATGCCCGTTCGGAGCTGATAGACAAGCGCCGGCTCATGATGGCGGATTGGGAGCAATTCTGTTTGCACGGCGATACCAAGACGGAATCCGGCAAGGTGGTAGCTATTGGCGAGGGGAAATCATGAAAAGTTCCGAAGTTAAAGCCGAGCGCAAAAGGCCCATAGGATGGGTAATCGATCCTGTAGCTTCTTTCGTGGAAGGCGGGCCCGGACATAAAGATGAAGTGCTAATAATTGCGGGCTTAAGTCGTGAAAAGCATATCGAGCGCGAGACACTTTGGAAGGCAGGTAAACGAGCCTTTGACTTGATTTTTCCTCCGGGAGAGGAAATTTCCTTGGATGAACTAGAGGAGTTCTTGACTGTCTCTACTGAAGAGCTGGCCTCTTTGTGGAACCGATTCCGAAGCCCTCTGGAGCAAATGATAGAGGAGGGCCTTTTGGTCATATATCCATACGATTCAGAGGAACCGATTAAAGAGTTCCGAGAGCTTAAGATCAATCCAACCAATCCATGGTCCTACCTTCACCTTGAGCCCTACATATTTGCCATCGATTCTCTTTTTGAACAATCCAATTTGCTCTCCGAAGATGAAGAAGAGATCTGGCCCTACGATAGAGAGCTGCTAGGGGCCTACTTCACATTGTGCTTTCTAGACGATGTTGCAGCTGGGATCGATCTCAATGAAGAGAATTCAGAAGCAGCCGGTTGGGTAACTTTCTGGTTCGACAGAATCGATCAATTTAACCGAACACGGGAAGTCATCAAGCACCAAGAAAGCATCCGAAAACAACAGAAGTCTCAGTCAATGAACAAGATGCGCCACGCCAGAAGGAACGAGGCAAGACAGCTTGTAATAGATGACTGGCACCAAAGAAAAAGCGAGTTTCGAAGCGCCGAAAAGGCCGGCAACTATTACGCCGACTGGCTCGAAAGCAAAGGCTTTGAATACGAACCCCGCACCATCACCACGTGGATCCGGAAGTACGCCAGGGACAATGGTATTAAGCTGAGATAGCAGTCTCCACAGGAGACTGCACTTTGTGCACAGGCAACCGTACTTAGTCCACCGGAGAGGCGTCTCAGCCCGCTCTCTACCCTGATTTACTGCCCATGTGTTACGCCAAATCACATGAGGCACGGCAATGAATCACCAGCAAAAAGAGAAGTACCTTTCCGACAGAGAATTAGCATCCCGCTATGAAGTCTCCCGCGTTACGCCCTGGCGATGGGCGAAGAAAGGCGCGTTCCCCTCCCCCGTAAAACTCGGCCCCAATTGCACCCGCTGGAAATTGTCGGACGTGGAAAGTTGGGAAGCAACCAAGGGGGCCGCAGCATGAGATCACACCAATCTGAAAAGCGCAGCCCCGGCTGGTTCTTCCGCAACAACCACCAATTTCTTGCCCTTTCACAAGTGCCACAGGCGCTAAACCTGACCGCCTCTGAAGTGACGGATGCTGTCTCTCGGGGTGAGCTGGAGATAATCCGCATTAGCGGCTGCAAGGCCGTTGCCCTGGAGGATCTTTATCGATACATCGATAAGCGGGAGGCAGAGAAATGAAAAAGACGCCGGCCACCACAACCAAACGTCTTTCATCTCCCCGCCAGTATAGGGCCCTACTGCTGCTGATGAAAGGCCCCCGCTCTGTCCGTGAGCTGTTCGACAGAATCCCCTGTAATGGCGTACCGCAGCTCATTGGATCGCTACGTGACAAGGGGCTACAGATCGACACCATCGAATTCAAAACCCGTGACCGGGACGACAAATCCGTGACCTATTGCGCCTATGTGCTGCATAAGTGTCACCGCCGGAGTAATACTGA
>NZ_DELU01000017.1:0-21147 GCF_002352785.1 Marinobacter sp. UBA2688 | reverse complement strand
CCACTAAAACTGAAATCCAGCCCCGGCCGGTCTGTCATCGGGCGCGGGAACCGATACCGGCCAGACGTGCCCTTTTCAGCCAGCGCCGCCACCCTGGGCCCGCCGGGATAATCCAGCCCCAGCATCTTGGCGGTTTTATCGAAGGCCTCGCCGGCGGCATCGTCCACAGACTCACCCAGCATTTCATACTCGCCAATGCCCTTAACCAGCACTAACTGGGTATGGCCGCCGGAAACCAGCAGGGCAACAAAAGGAAACGCCGGGGGATTGTCTTCCAGCATTGGCGCCAACAGATGACCCTCCATGTGATGGACACCCAGCACCGGCACACCCAGAGCAAATCCCAGGGCATGGGCCACAGAACCACCTACCATCAGCGCTCCCACCAGACCGGGACCGGCGGTGTAGGCAATGCCTTCGATATCAGCGCGAACCCTGCCGGCATCGGCAAGCACCTGATCACACAGCGGCAGCAGTTTGCGGACATGGTCGCGGGAGGCCAGCTCCGGCACCACACCGCCGTAATCCGCGTGCATATCAATCTGGCTGAACAACGCATGCGCCAGCAGCCCGCGTTCGCTGTCATAGAGGGCAACGCCGGTTTCATCACAGGAGGTTTCAATACCGAGAATCAGCATAAATAAGGGCCACAACTCCGGACTGGTGAACATCAGCGGAGCATTTTAGCAGAAACCCGAAACCCTCCGTCAGTTTCATCGAACAAACATTGACCTCGGCCATGGGCAGGCGCTATCATTGCCGGCCTTAAATACGCACTGGTCGAGTTTTAGCCAATCTGACCAGGTATCGAGTCGATCTGACAGACCGGTCGATCAGACAAAACAGAAACCGAATCAATCAGGTAGGTGATTTTCGAATGCCAGCTGTTAAAGTGAAAGAGAATGAACCGTTTGACGTAGCCCTTCGTCGCTTCAAGCGCTCCTGCGAGAAAGCAGGCGTTCTGTCGGAAGTACGTCGCCGTGAGCACTACGAGAAGCCGACAGCCGTGCGCAAGCGCAAGGCAGCCGCAGCCGTCAAGCGTCATCTCAAGAAGCTTCAGCGGGAACAGCGCAAGTTCGAGCGTCTGTACTAAGCTTTACCGGACGCCGCTTGACTGCAAGCCTATAATCGCCTGTATAGCCGCAGGTTGCACAGAGCGATACCAAAATGCCGCCGAGGCCTGGCTTCGGCGGCATTTTTGGCTGTACTTCCAGGCCCGGCACTTTCCGCGCGACCGGAGACATCATGAGTGGACTGATCCCGCAACGCTTTGTTGAAGACCTGCTCGACCGGATAGACCTGGCGGAGCTGATCGGATCACGTATCACCCTGAAAAAGGCCGGCGGCAACTACAAGGCCCGCTGCCCCTTCCATGATGAGAAAACGCCGTCTTTCAACGTTCGGCCGGACAAGGGCTTTTACCACTGTTTTGGCTGTGGCGCCCACGGCGATGCCATCAGCTTTGTCCGCGAGTTCGATGGCCTGGGCTTTACCGACGCGGTAGAGGAACTGGCCCGCCGAGCCGGCATGGAAGTGCCCTACGACCAGAGCGCGCGCCAGGAAATGCAGCAGGCGCGAACACTGACGGACGCCCTGGATTACGCCAGCCGCTTCTATCAGTCCGCCCTGAAGGGCCAACAAGGTGAATTCGCCCGGGACTACCTCAAACAGAGAGGCCTGGACGACAGCATTATTGAACAGTACCAGCTGGGCTACGCCCCTGGCACCGGCACCGCCCTGTTCGATAGCGCCAGCAAGGACCTGCAGGGGCCATTGGTTGAAACCGGCACGGTCTCCGACAAGTATGGCCGGCCACGGGATCTGTTCCGCAACCGGGTGATGTTTCCGATCCGCAACAGTCGCGGTCGGACCATTGCGTTCGGCGGGCGCACACTGGGTGATGACAAGGCCAAGTACATCAACTCTCCGGAGTCTGATGTGTTCCATAAAAGCCGCGAAATCTACGGCCTTTATGAAGCCAAACAGTCGATCCGCCAACTCGACAGGCTGCTGGTGGTGGAAGGCTACATGGATGTCATTGCGCTCGCGCAGAACGGCATCCACTTTGCCGTGGCCACGCTGGGCACAGCCACGAACCAGGACAGCCTGTCGGCACTGCTGAAGCAGGTACGGCATCTGGTGTTCTGTTTTGACGGCGACCAGGCCGGTTACCGGGCGGCCGACAAGGCCCTGGAGAATGCTCTGGAATTGCTGACCGACGGCCTTCATCTGCAGTTCCTGATGATGCCGGACGGTGAAGACCCGGACACACTGGTGCGCAAGGAGGGCCCCGACGCGTTCCAGGAACGCATCAACGGCGCCACGCCCCTGTCTCGCTACCTGTTCAACCGGCAAAGCGAAGGGCTGGACCTGACGCTGCCGGAAGACCGGGGTGAGCTGAAGGCACGGGTAGAACCGCTGCTGAAGAAAATGCCCAGGAGCACCCTCAGGGATGCCATGTGGCATGAAATGCTGCGGCTGTGCGGCAACAACCGGGGCGACTGGCAGAACCGCCGCCAGCCAAACGGCAAGGGCGGATACGGCGAACGCCGGGTGCAGGAACAACGGATTGACGTAAAACTCAGCAAGGATACCCAGCTTTGTCTGGCCCTGCTTGAAGCGCCGGACATGGCCAGCGAAATTGCTGAACTTTGCCGCAGCAGCCGCCAATACCGGCAGGCAGGCCAGTTCGCCGGCTGGATCCTGGAGCACGCCATCAAAGACCGGCGCTCCCTGGTCCGCGAACTGGCAACGGATAACCGCGCCAGAGAACAGTTTTACAGCCTGTTCGATGGCATTGAACACATCCCCGCACGGGAACAGACCCTGGCTGGCGCCAGGGAAATGCTTAACCCGAACCGGGAAGTGGCGCGCAAGCAGCGGTTGGCGTCTCTGCTATCGGAAAAGCGTAGCCTGGCAGACCTTAGCGCTGAAGAGCGGCTGGAGCTGAAGGCACTGACCGGACAGAATGACGACTGACCAGCGCCAGGAAACAGAGCCGGCGGGCCAAAAAACGCAATAACTGCCGCCGGAAACGGCACTGCACTTGAAACTTGCAGTATTGATCACCATCTAACCATCCGGTGGCAGAGCAACCGCGCGACAGCTATAATGGCTGTTTCACTTTTTTCCTTTTACCAGCGAGTTCACAGGGTGTCTATGTCAGGCAATTCGCAGAAATCACGTCTTAAAGACCTCATTGCACGAGGCAAGGAACAAGGTTACCTGACTTACGCCGAGGTAAACGACCACCTCCCGGAAGACATTGCTGACCCGGACCAGGTCGAAGACATCATTCGCATGATCAACGACATGGGCATCCAGGTGTCTGAAGTGGCACCGGACGCAGACACGCTGCTGATGACCGACGGCGACTCCACCGCTGACGAAGCAGCGGCCGCTGAAGCCGCTGCGGCACTCGCAGCCGTGGAATCCGACGCTGGCCGCACCACGGACCCGGTCCGCATGTACATGCGCGAAATGGGCACCGTGGAGCTGCTGACCCGCGAAGGCGAAATTGTCATTGCCAAGCGCATCGAGGAAGGTATCCGCGATGTCATGGCCGCCGTGGCCCACTTTCCCGGCATCACCGGTACCGTTATCCAGGCCTACGACCGCATCATCGAGAACGAAGGCCGCCTCAGCGACATCGTCTCCGGCTTCCTCGACCCCGACGGCGCCGAGCCGTTCATGGAGGAAGACACTACCCCGGACACGTCCAGCACCTCGGACGATTCATCCGACGACGATAATGACGATGACGACAGCGAAGAAGAAACCGAAAGCGGTCCGGATCCGGAAGAAACCCGTCTACGTTTTGAGCTGCTGAAAGAAAAGCTCGATGCCGCCGACGCAAGCCTGGCCAAACACGGCCGCGGCCACAAGAAAACCCAGGAAGCCCTGAACGAACTGGGCCAGGTATTTGCCCCGTTCAAGCTGGGCAACAAGGCGTTTGACGAACTGGTGAACGTCGTTCGCTCCACCAACGATCTGGTGCGGGAGAACGAGCGGGCGATCATGAAAATCTGCGTACGCGAGTGCAAGATGCCGCGTAAGGATTTCATCAAGTCGTTCCCCGGTAACGAAACCAGCCTGGACTGGGCCGAGAAGATGTCCAAGGGCAAAAAGCCCTATGCACCGCTGATTGCTGAGCGCATCGACGAAATTGTCCGCCTGCAGAAGCGCATTGCCAATATCCAGACCGAAGTGGACCTGGACGTTTCCGACATCAAGGAAATCAACCGCCGCGTTTCCATCGGCGAAGCCAAGGCCCGCCGTGCCAAGAAGGAAATGGTGGAAGCCAACCTGCGTCTGGTTATCTCCATTGCCAAGAAGTACACCAACCGCGGCCTGCAGTTCCTCGATCTGATTCAGGAAGGCAACATCGGCCTGATGAAGGCGGTCGACAAATTCGAGTATCGCCGTGGCTACAAGTTCTCCACCTACGCCACCTGGTGGATTCGTCAGGCCATCACCCGCTCCATCGCGGACCAGGCACGCACCATCCGCATTCCGGTGCACATGATCGAAACCATCAACAAGCTCAACCGCATCTCCCGTCAGATGCTGCAGGAGATGGGCCGCGAGCCCACGCCGGAAGAGCTGGGCGAGCGCATGGAAATGCCCGAGGACAAGATCCGCAAGGTACTGAAGATCGCCAAGGAACCGATCTCCATGGAAACCCCGATCGGTGATGACGAAGACAGCCACCTGGGCGACTTCATTGAAGATATCCAGGCCCTGTCACCTGTTGACTCCGCTACCGCTGAAGGCCTGCGCGAAGCTACCCGCTCCGTGCTCTCCGGCCTGACCGCGCGCGAGTCCAAGGTGCTGCGCATGCGCTTCGGTATCGAAATGAACACCGACCACACCCTGGAAGAAGTGGGCAAGCAGTTTGACGTAACCCGCGAGCGAATCCGCCAGATCGAAGCCAAGGCCCTGCGCAAACTGCGCCATCCTTCCCGCTCCGATCACCTGCGCGGCTTCATTGACGATCAGGGCAACGGATAACACCACAACAGTAGCGGGCGCCATCCCTCACCGGTATAATGGCGCCCGCTTTGTTGCTCCCGCCCGGAAGCGACACCCCAAAAAGCAAACCTTTAAGCAGCATCCGCTGAAAAAGGGCCTATAGCTCAGTTGGTTAGAGCAGAGGACTCATAATCCTTTGGTCCCTGGTTCGAGTCCAGGTGGGCCCACCATTCCCCCAGTTTTACCTTCAGATAAGCCTCTGCCCATTACTCACCTTGTGATCCGTGCTTACCAGGGTTATCGCCCCCTCATCATTCTTGATCCCAGTCACCAGGCACTCGGACATAAATTTGCCAATCTGTTTTGGCGGGAAGTTTGTCACGGCGAGCACCTGTTTACCCAATAACGTCTCAGGATCGTACAGGTCGGTAATCTGCGCACTGGATTTTCGGATGCCCACTTCCGGGCCGAAATCGACTTTCAACTTGTACGCCGGCCTGCGGGCTTCCGGAAATTCGTTTACCTCGATGATGGTGCCGATGCGCAGCTCTACGTTCTCAAAGTCTTCCCAACTGATCATGCCTGGTGAGTCCTCTGTCTGTTAAAGAAAGTGGCTATTGTCTGTGGTCCGCGAGCAAGGTGCCGACGGTGAACGCGATGTCCTCGTGTTCGGTGTCTCGCCACGGTTCCGCGAGGGATTCGGCTTCCCACTGCTGCATACTGCCTAACGCCAGAACCCTCTCAACGTAGGCAGCGGCGCCTTCGCTCAGGTCCAGCCCGTAGGTGCGTACCCGATAGACGACAGGGGCAAAGAAGGCATCCACAGCGCTAAAGCGGTCACCGGCGAGGAACGGGCCACCGAACTGCTGCAGGCCATGGGACCACAGGCTGTCGATGCGGTCGACATCCTTTTGCAGGCCCTCACTGACCGTGTTCATGCGGATACGCAGGCCCACGTTCATGCTGCAGATATCCCGTAGCGACTGGAACCCGGAATGCATTTCAGCAGCAGCACAGCGAGCCCAGGCGCGGGCCTTTACGTTTTTGGGCCAGACGCCCTCGTGACGCTCGGCCAGATACTCAATGATGGCCAGCGAGTCCCATACGGTTGTGCTTTCATCCGTGAGGCAGGGTACCTTGCCGCTGGGGCTCAGGCGCCTGTAAGCCTGCCAGGTGGGCTCATCACCAAACACAATGAGCTGCTCATTAAACTCAATGCCCAGCTCCTTCATCAGGACCCAAGGGCGTAACGACCATGACGAGTAGTTCTTGTTCGCAATATGAAGGGTGTACATCCCTGTCTCCATCCAGGTGGGGTGGTTTATCCGGAAATCAGTTTTGCCGAATACCGTGGCTTCGTATACAACTACACTAAGACCATTAAAAATAACACAAGGAACGCACCATGCCTTTCTCTTCCGACCACATTGATGAACTCAACCTGCTGGCGATGTTCGATCTGTCTTCCGCGCAGGAGGGCATCAAGGTTCACCAGCATTCAGCTGCACCGGAGATGGTGACCGCGGCTGAACGCCTACACCAGAAGGGGCTGATCACTCAGAAGGATGGCGGTTACCTGACAAGTCTGGGCAGTGAAATGGCGGAGCATGCGCAGAAGGTGCTATCGGTGCTGACCAGTTGACACTGGCATCGTGACTCCGGGAATGTCAGCTTTTCTTACACTATCAAACCGAGTCGGAAACTGCGCTTTGCCTATGTATCGGTAACAACGATGATTTTGGACTGTGGCACCTTTAATGCTGTGATTCTCCCGTAGTAAGGAATATCACCGGGAGTAGCAAAAATGAACACGAGAACTAAGTTTTGGCCACTGGTGGCTGGAACGCTGACATCCGCATTACTGATGTCAGGTTATGCTGTCGCGGCACCCATCAAATGTGATGATGCCTATAACTATATGCAGATGGACGATTCGCAGGCCACAGCATGCCTGGCGTCCGGCAAGAACAACCCGAGCTTTACCGGCAACCCTGCCAATGACATTTTTCTTAACAACGCCGCAGGAACGGGTTATCAGTTTGTGGAGAAATCTGAAAACGCAGGGAACCCCACAGCACTTTACAATCTGGAGTACGGACAGACCGACAGCACCGGCACCTGGGAATTCGATAGCAGCCTTTGGGACTCATACAGCACTATTGCAATCGGCTTCAAATTTGGTGGCGGAAACAAGGCTGACAACTGGTTCGTTTATGAACTTAACTCCCTCGTCTCCTCTGGAGACTGGGCGTACTTCGGCAAGGGTAATGGCCTGTCTCACGTGAGCCTTTACGGCAAGGGCTCTGTTACCGTGCCCGAACCTGGCTCACTGGCGCTGCTGGGCATTGGCATCATCGGCCTGACACTGGTTGGTCGAAAACGCCGCGCGAACTGAAACGTCGAGTTTCAATACACATTAGCGCAGTATTCAAAGGCTCCCGGAAGGGAGCCTTTTTTATGCCCGCAGAAAACCTGCAACAGTTCACAACTCTTCGTTACAGAAATAAACACCTTCCGGCCTGATAAGACTCTGTATTTCCTTCATTTTTAAACCATCTTTAACTAGAGGGTGGTCGTTTCGACACCAAAAGCTGTCAAAGAAGCCAACGTCCCGATAAGACAAGAGCACTACACTGCTTTTCGAACAAATGTACCAACAATAATTGCCAGCCCTGTTACCCGACTCCGGGGGCACGGCAAAGGTCCATAACAAAGACAAACAAATGGAGTGTGTTTCATGGTTTCAACCTCCCGCTTTTCCCTGCGTGCGATGACACTCGCCGTTGTAGCCGCCTCGGCCGGTTTTTCATTGAATGCCTCTGCCAGTATGGGCAATATCGGTACAACCTATGGCGTGATGCCCGTGGACGTGGCTACCGCACAGTCCCTGTCGATGTTCAACGAGCATGTGTCAGCCACCTATTACAATCCGTCCTATCTGACCAGTGACGAGCGTGGCGAGCTGACCGGCGGCATCCTTCACGCGGAGCAGGAATTGCGCTCCAGCCGTTCCGATGCAGACGGCGATATCATTTCGGATTCGCCGAGCCAGCACGTCCTGATCGGCATGAAAACCAACCTGGCGTCCCTGACCCGCTTCGATCACCCGATTTACCTGGGCTTCATCGCAGGCGTTGAGAAGTATGGTAAGGAAATGCTGGCATTCTCCTCGGAAACCTCCGAAACCGGGCAGTACCTGCAATATGGCAAGGAACCCCTGTTCCTGAACATTGGTGGTGCCACCCCCCTCTGGCGGGGCATCTCAGGCGGTTTTTCGGTGCGTGTCACTCTGGAAGCAGCCGCTCAACTGGATGCCGTTTCAACACTTGGCGGTGAAACCAGCCGCGAGCGACTGGCGGTTAACGCCGAGCCCTCGCTGAAGTCCATCCTTGGCACCACCATCAAGTGGGGCGATACTTTCTGTCCGGACAGTGACTGTTTCCTCGACGGCTGGGAAAGCGCGATCACCTATCGCACCAAGTCATCCGCTTCGACGTCTGTAGACTCCAACATTATCGTTACACAGACCATCCCCGACCCGGGCCTGAGCCTTGCGGTGGCTACTATCGATTCCTTCCAACCGGAAACCTTTGCCATCGGCACCCAGTACAAGGGTGACGGCTGGCGCATCGGCGGCAGCATTGAGCAGCAGAACTGGTCTGAGCTGGAAGACGAGTTCGCCGGCGATACAATCAAGGATCAGGAGAATGTCAGCGCAGCCAATCGCATCCGTTTTGATGACATCCTGGTGCCTCGCATCGGCGCTGAATACCAGCTCAGCCGTCATTTTGCCGTCCGGGGCGGGCTGGCGTATGAGGAGTCTCCCCTCAAAACCACCCGCAACCCGGAGCTGAACTATCTGGACACCGACAAGATCGTGGCCGGGCTAGGCATCAGTGCAACCTATGAACGCACCCGTGTGCTGGCCTACCCGGTACGGTTGGATATCGGTTACCAATATCAGCAGCTGCAGGACCGGGATTTCACCATCGTCGACTATGACGGTAACGAACAGCAGGCAACCGCCGACGGTGACGTTCACGTTATCAGCGGCTCCATCACCCTGAAGTTCTGAGGAGAGGTTTGCCATGAAACACAACAATACATTGGCACTGATTCCCGCGATGTTCCTGGCAGCATGCGGCGGGGGTGATGATCAGACCATCGACGAGCCCACAACTCCGGGAGAAGTGGTTTACTCCTACCCGGCGGATGGCCAGAGCAACGTTAGCCCCAAGGCCGACATGGTGCTGCGCTTCTCCCATGCGCTGTCTGACAACGATGTTGCCAGCAAAATCCGCATCACCGATGGTAGCACCGACCTGAGCTTCACGGCCGAAAGCGTGGATGGTGGGCGCAGTCTGACATTGTCGCCACAGGGCGAACTCAGCCCGGGCGCCGACTACACCATTGAGTTTACCGAGGTATTGCAGGCAGAAGGCGGCCGTACGATTCCGACCCCCAATGCTTTTGGCCCGGAGGGCGTGCAGTTTTCAACACGGGGTGCATTCAGCGGCATCGCCGGGCTGGACAACCTGAGCCCCGAGTTCACAGTTGCGGAAATGATTCCCTCCGGGGGCAATGTATTCCAGCCCATGAACTTCTCAACGTTCCGACTGCAAATGACCCAGACCGTACACCCGGACTGGAAGGCACTCGGTGGTGTCATTGAAATCACTGACAGCAACGCGAACGTGGTGCCGGCCACCGTTCTTGTGAAAGGCCGGGACATCACCATCGACCCCTGCCTTGCAGACTCGAAAGAGCGCTGTGGCCGCGAGGAGGACATACTCACCTCGGGCAAGACCTACACCGTGTCAGTCCGCAACCTGCCGAGTCTCCATGGCGGCACGCTGGACGACTTCAGCGAAACTATCACCCCACGCGACACCGGCCCAACCGTTGTTCTGTCCCAGCAAGTGGTGGATTCCGGTCTGAACGCCGGCGAGAGTGCTGAGAACACCCGCAAGTCTCGGCTAAACGGGCAAATCATCAACGGAATTACTCTGAACTCCGTACTGCAGGGCAATGCCGGGCCGTCCCAGCAAACCGGCGATCTGTTTGCAGAGCTCGCTTACGCACCGGCATTTACGGCGGATGAGCCCCTGCCACTGCGAGTTCCGAAAGGCAGCGTGCTGACCAGCAGCAGCCTGGATGTCCGTGTCAACGGTGAGGTACCGGTTATAGATCCGGCAACCGGAAACATCCAGAAAACCGGTGACATCAAGGTGACCATGTTGTCGGACGCCACCGGTTACCTGATGCCAAACCCCTACACGGATAACATGAACGCGCCGCGCCACGTCAAACTGTTCATGGATGTTGCCATGAACACGGAAGAGGCGCAGCCCAATGCTTCGTTATCCCAGGACCTGCTTGGGGTGGAGCTGACCGGCATCGCGATCGTGGAAGACGGCGTTCTGACCATCGACGCCATCGGCATGGTGGAACCCAACCTGCTGGGCCAGGAATTCACCGATGCCACCATTGCGTTTCGCATCGAAGCCGCGACGGATTCCGAGTCCGCACTGGATGCCGCCGAACAACGGGACGAAGAACTGGCGGACAACACCGGCCCACAGTTAGTGAGCTGGATGCCAGGACCGGACGATGCCTTCCCGGGTGATCGTGATCAGATGCAGCGCCCTGGCGACCCGATCGTACTGAATTTTGACGAACCGCTGGACGCCGATACCATCGCCGATGGCATTGTGCTGGACGCGGCAGGCACACCGCTGACGGTTGGCGACAACACACTGGACGCCAAACTCGACGGAACCGCCCTGGTACTGAACCCGGTCGGAGGCCTGGAGCATGGTGTTGATTACACCGTGCAGATTGGCAACGCGTTGACCGACCTTGCAGGCAATGGTGTCACACCGCAGAACCTCAGCTTCGCCCTCCCTGACATTGGCGGCGGTTCAGTCCCACAGAGGTCACCTCTGGCGCTGACAACCTATCCCGGTTACCCATGCGTCACCACCGGGGTCAACCTAAGCCAAGATAGCCATGGGCAGTGTGTGGATAACGCACCTAATGGTCCTCGCGGGGACGAGTTGCCGGTAACTACCATGCCTACGGACCGCCCCATCGTGGTCGTGTTCTCCCAGTCCATGGATCTGGACTCCATCCGCAGCGGCGAGACGTTTGTGGTTGAGAGAGTGGACGAGAGCGGCGCTGCAATTGAAGCGGTATCCGGCCGGCTGGAGAAGAACAATCAACGGATTCGGTTTTACCCGGACGAGCCCTGGGAAATCGATAGCCTGTATCGTTATCGCATGAAATCCACTTCCGGAGGCCAATGCCAGACCGGAACCGAGGATTTCATCTGCGGTGCCAACGGCCTTGCCCTGCAAACCGATCTCCTGGTAAACCCTGAAGATGTTGGCGGGCCAAATATGGACATTTACTTCCGAGGTGGTGAAGCGCTAGATACAGTATTCACTCCCTTACGGAACCTGCCGATTCGGGATACAAACTCGAACTATGTGGTTGACTGCGACGCGCTGGGTTCCCAGGACTGCCTGGAGCCATTCGATCATGAAGTGGATCCAAACGATGCCAGCGAGTTCCTGCCGTCCGCCAATGCCGCAAAACTGAAATCAGCAGGCAACGCAACAATACTGCTAATGTCCACTCCGGCAAGAGTCGGGTGCCCGACCAACGGTGATGAATGCCCAGAGAATAAATTCATCTATCAGACCTATGGACTGAATACAGAGGTTATCGGCCCCTACATCGATCCGGACTCAGGAGAGCAGACCGGTGTAAGGGTACTCTTATACCCAACCATGCTCGCGACAACCTCTACCTCGGTTTACCTGCGGATTATCGGCTTAATCACGCTGGAAGAACCGACAGGCCCACAGATCCTTCGGATGCGATACAACACGGAAACTTCCGAGGACAATCCACAAGGCTTGGTGGAAGGCGTTATTGTCGAGAATGATGATGGCCAGACCGAGTTCAGAACCGAAGCCCGCCTTCAGCTCGACGCCCCGCTGCTGGAACCACCCATTGGCGGACCACACGACCTGTACAGCAAACCGTTCACTCTTGAACTGAAAGGCGACATCAATTTCTTTGATGATGGCAGGATGCAAATAGAGCAAAGAAACACCAATCGTGTGCCGCTGACAGTCAACATAGAAAGCTTGGGGAACATTCCTCTGGAAATTCCAGCTGGCGGCGTTTACCTGAACTTCCTGTCCAACCCCATCAAGGAAATTCCAGCAGAGTACTAACTTCAGGCTCCGCTACTTATGGCCAGCCCTCGGGCTGGCCTTTTTTGTGGCCGGAAAGGCCATAAACCGGTTTTCCACTCTCCTGCGTTTCCTGCTAATCTGGTTGCCTGTTGAAACCAACTCCGAAGTCCGGGGCCAAGCGGGGACGGTGTTCCGAAACCGTGCGGAGCCATGGATGGCGGAGCCCGAGCGTTACAGGGACGTATTCAAAGCGTGTTTCGGAATACCGTCCCTGCTTGGCCATGCTCAGAACAATAACAACCAGTTTGGAGAGACCCCATGGAAAACGGCACCCACTACCGTACCTGCCATCTGTGTGAAGCCATGTGCGGCGTGGCCATCGAGGTCAGGGATGGCCACGTCGCCTCCATCAAGGGCGACGAGGACGATCCGCTGAGCCATGGCCACATCTGCCCCAAGGCCGTCGCCCTCCAGGACCTCCACGAAGACCCGGAGCGCCTGCGCAAACCGGTACGGCGCACCACCGACGGCTGGCAGGAAATGGAGTGGGACGAAGCCTTTGACCTGGTGGCCAGCCGACTGCACCGGGTACGCAAAGAGCACGGCCGCAACAGTATTGGCGCTTACCTCGGCAACCCCAACGTACACAATCACGGCTCGCTGGTGGCTACCATGCCATTCCTCCGGGCCCTGGGTACCCAGAACCGGTTCTCCGCCACCTCCAACGACCAATTGCCCCACATGCTGGCCAGCCTGGAAATGTTCGGGCACCAGATTCTCTTCCCGATACCGGACATCGACCGCACCGACCTGTTCATCTGCATTGGCGCCAATCCGATGGCCTCCAACGGCAGCCTGATGACCGTGCCGGACTTCCGTGGGCGACTCAAGGCACTCAAGGGCCGTGGCGGCAGGATGGTGGTCGTGGACCCACGCCGCACAGAGACCGGCAAACTGGCCGACGAGTTCCACTTCATTCGCCCTGGCACCGATGCCCTGCTGTTAATGGCCATGGTGCACACCCTGTTTGAAGAAGACCTGGTGAACCTCGGCCATGCAGAACAATGGACGAAAGACGTAGACTTGGTCCGGCTGGCCGCAATGGGCTTCACCCCCGAAGCCGTCAGCGAACAGACGGGCATGCCGGCTGCTGATATCCGCAACCTCGCGCGGCAACTGGCCACAACACCGAGGGCTGCGCTGTACACTCGCATGGGCACCAGTACCCAGGCCTTTGGCGGCGTTGCGACCTGGCTTGCCTACGTGCTCAATATCCTGACCGGGAAGCTGGACAGCACTGGCGGCATGATGTTCACGCAACCCGCGATTGATCTGATCGCACTCGGTGGCATGTCCGGCCAGAAGGGCCATTTCGGCAAGCGGTTCAGCCGGGTGAAAAAACTGCCTGAGTTTGCCGGCGAATACCCTTCAAGCACCATTGCCGATGAGATTCTCACGCCGGGCGAGGGCCAGATACGGGCATTCGTGACGGTGGCGGGCAACCCGGTGCTTTCAAGCCCCAACGGTGGACGGCTCGACGAGGCCTTCGGCGGCCTCGATTTCATGGTGTCGGTGGATTACTACCTCAATGAAACCACCCGTCATGCGGACGTCATACTGCCTCCCACCGCCGGGCTTGAACGCAGCCACTACGACCTGATCTTCAACATGTTTGCCGTTCGCAACACCGCCAAATACAGCCCTGCCCTGTTCGATGCGGGCAAAGACGCCCGCCACGACTGGCAGATACTGCTGGAACTGGCCCACCGTCTGGAGAAGAAGCGAAAAGGTGGCCGCCTGCCCCTGCGTTCCGAGATGGGTTGGCGTGCGTTCAAACAGATCGGGCCGGACCCGATCCTTGATCTTATGTTGCGGGCCGGGCCCTACGGAACCGACATCGGTCCTGCACGCGGCCTGGTCCAGCCCGCCATCGACCTGGTGATGGATATACTTCCGGAGCGCCATCCCCTGCGGGGTCTGGCAAAAATGAGCCCACTGAACCGCCACTGGCAGGACCTGCCCAAGGGGCTGTCCATCAGCGCCCTTAAGGAACTACCCAACGGTGTGGATCTCGGGCCACTTCGCCCATGCATGCCCGGCAGGTTGTTTACCCGCGACGGCAAGGTAAACCTCGCCCCACGCCGCTACTTACAGGATCTGGGGCGGCTCCATACCTTACTCACGGCACCGGCCTCCGACGGTCTGCTACTGATCGGGCGCCGGCACGTTCGCAGCAATAATTCCTGGATGCACAACAGCCAGCGGTTGGTGAAAGGCAAAGACCGCTGTACCCTGATGATCCATCCGAAAGATGCTGCTCGCTGTGGCCTTCAGGCTGGTGATTCCGCCGAGATTGGCTCCACCTCCGGGCAGATCGTATTGCCGGTGGAGATCACCGAGGATGTGATGGCGGGCGTGGTTTCAGTACCCCATGGCTGGGGCCACCATCGGAAGGGTACCGGGCAGAGTGTGGCGGTTGCCCACGCTGGCGCCAGCATAAACGACGTGTTGAGCGATCAGGAGATTGATCCGCTTGTTGGCACGTCCGTACTTAATGGGCAGACCGTGTCTGTAAAAGTCTGGCGTGCGGACCGCCAGCGTAAACAGGCCTGACATTCTCAAGGGAGACTTCTATGCCGCCGTGGCTTCAATGGACACTGATTATTGCCGGCCTGCTGGCCATCGCGCTGCTTGTCGCGTTTATCGGCCGCCAGTCCCGTGCCCTGCAGGACAGCAGGAGGCGGCAGGAGAAAGCAGAGTCTTTCCAGAAGGAACGCCGCGACAGCATGATTGAAAGTATCCGGGTATTGGCCATGGCGGTGGAAGAGAATCAGGTTGAATACTCCGAAGCCTGTCTGCGAATCAAGGGCCTATTGGACCACGTGGCACCGGAGTTGCTGGACCAGTCTCCTTTCCGGGTGTTCCAGGAAGTGCATGAGCAGATCCAGCACATGCCGACCCATCGCGCCCGCCAGGAAACAGATGCCCGCTTCGTGGAAAAGATGGACCGCGAGCGCCTGGCAGTCGAAAAGGAGCACGCCGACGCCATTCGCCGCGCCGCAACGGCCATTCGACACCATCCGTTCCAGGCCTGACCCTTACCAATATGAGTCTGACGCTCCAGTATTTTGTAACAGTTTGTAATCGAATTTCATCACTGAAGGTTTGATTAGCTTTACAAATCAATCTCTTCAGATGTCACGAAATTATGACGCCCGGCTCATTCACCAAACACCAACGTAGCCAGCTTTTATTTCACTCCATATTGGCTAAGTTTAAAAAAGCACGTTGCCACTACCGACCCTGCAACTGCTCACGTTGTTTTCTCCTGAACACGTTTGGTTTGATCTGCAACAAGCGGGTGAGCTTGCCGGCCTTCGGGCCGGCTTTTTTGCGGGGCTAAACTAGAGAGGTTTGGCGGTAGAGAGGACCTACTGATTCATCATCCCCGCCATCGCCATAATGCTGTCCTTGTTTCCTACCAGTTCATCAAACTGCGCTTCCACCTTTTCCCTGTTCAGACCGAGCGATTCGTAGAACGCGTCCGACACCTCTTCCCCCGCACCCAACGCAACACCGCGCTTGGTCAGCAGTTGCCGACTCAGCCAGAGCAGTTTGCTGTATACCGCGTGAGGGCCGTCGTAACCAGGATTCTTCTGGTTTCGGATTGCCAGACAGACCTCGTCGGGCATACCCCAGTTCTGCATCAGTTCCGCCGCAATCTGCTCCCGGGTCACGCCCAGCAGATAATGCTCAATCATTGAGGAGTCGAGATGGGGGTTGGCTTCCAGCGACCGGCACACCAACTTGAAATGGGGAGGAAACACCTGTGCCAGCACCAGGTAGCCAAAGTTGTGCAACAACCCCCCCAGGTACGCAAGACCAAAGATAGGACGTTCGCCACGAGGCATCATGCTGGCCAGGATACCGGCCGACTGAGCCTGCCATATCGCCTGTTGCCAGTAATCCACATAGCCTTCCGGATGATCCTGGGGCTGCTTCAGGGCACGCCCCAGAGACAGGCCCATGGCTAGGTTCATCACCAGGTCGAAGCCCAGAATCCGAGAGACCGCGTCGTGCACAGAACGCACCTGCCCCGCCGCCGCATAAAAGGACGAGGACGCCCAACTGACCACCTGAGCCGCCAGGCTGGGGTCACTTTCCACGACATCCACCAGATCCCCCATCACAGCATTGGGGTTCACCCGCAGGTGAATAATGCGCTGGGCGGTCTCGGGTAGAGGAGGCAACTCAAGAGTGTCTTCCAGGCGCTGCTGAATGCGCAGCGAGGTAAACCGTCGAATGGCGGAATGCAGCTGGTCCCGGTCTTTTTCCGGGCTGTTGAGATTCACGGCAATGGTATCCCGCGCCACCGAAAACGAATGGCGGTCGGCCGCGACGGTGATTCCCCGGAACTCGTCGCCGGGCATGACCATACAAAGATTCTGCTCGCCCAGGACCAATGCCACGGACGCCAACTCATCCACCCGCGCGTCCACAATCGTGGGCCAGCCGGTCAGAGACGGTAAGGCGGGCAGCTCGGTCAGGCCAGAGCGCTCACGAACCCGGACCTGCTCCCGTCGCTTCATCACCCGCAGATCTCGCCCCAATTGTTTGTTCAGGGCACTGATATCGAGCAGGTCACCCTCGCGGCAAATGGCCTGGAGATTCCCCTCCTCATCCGTGAGCAACACCATTCGCAACAGTTCGTCGTCCCGGGCCTGGCTCACATCCCTAAGGGAAACGCCGGCAGCAGACTCACCCAACGCCTGCCTGACTACGACAGGTAGCTCCATAAGTTTCTCCCAAAATGTAGACGGTGCCCCGTTGGACACATTGGTTTCACTCAGTATAGGGCACAAACAGCGACCCAACTTTGACATCAGGTGGGTTTTCACACGATTTTTTCTACCGGCGCGGCGCAGTTACACGTCGCCGTAACGAATTCGTTCCCCCAACCAACGGCGAATCAAACCGTTCACCAACGCCGGCTGCTGCATCAGCGGCGGCGCCATTTCACGGATTGGCTCGATCCAGCCCTTGTCCCGTTCAAAGTCTGCCAGCCGGAACTGCATCATACCGGTCTGGCGGGTGCCTAACACTTCTCCTGGCCCGCGTATTTCCAGGTCTTTCTCGGCAATCACAAAACCGTCCTGACTGTCGCGCAGGGCCTGCAAACGCGCCTTGCCATTCAGCGATAATGGTGGATGGTACATCAACACGCAAAAACTGGCCTCTTCGCCCCGGCCAACCCTGCCCCGCAACTGGTGCAACTGCGCCAGGCCCAGGCGCTCCGGATTCTCGATGATAATCAGCGAGGCATTGGGCACATCCACCCCCACTTCAATTACGGTGGTCGCGACCAGAAGGTCGAGCTCGCCGTTCTTGAACTGTTCCATGACCGCTGCTTTTTCGGCCGCCTTGAGGCGACCATGAACAAGCCCCACCTTCAGATCTGGCAGACGTTCCGCCAGCTCCTGCGCAGTCACTTCCGCCGCCTGGCACTGCAGCGCTTCTGACTCCTCAATCAGCGTGCACACCCAGTATGCCTGCCGGCCTTCCTTGCAGGCCTTTCGTACCCTATCGGTCACATCGTCACGCCGGCTGTCGGGAATGGCGATGGTTTCGATAGGCTTGCGGCCGGGGGGCAGCTCATCAATCACCGACGTATCCAGGTCCGCATAGGCGCTCATGGCCAGCGTACGCGGAATCGGGGTCGCTGTCATAATCAACTGGTGTGGCGCCATGGTGCCGCCGACGCCCTTCTCCCGCAGGGCCAGCCGCTGATGCACGCCAAAACGGTGTTGTTCGTCCACAATCACCAGTGCCAGGCGACTGAACGCAACATCTTCCTGGAACAGGGCATGGGTACCTATCACCACGGTGGCTTCGCCACTGCCAACGGCCTCCAGAGTTTCCTTTCGTGCCTTGCCCTTAATCTTTCCCGACAGCCACGCCAACTGGATGCCAAGCGGCTCCAGCCAGCCGCGGAAATTCTGGTAGTGCTGTTCCGCCAGTATTTCCGTGGGCGCCATCAGCGCCACCTGGGCGCCAGCACCAATGGTCTGCAGTGCTGCCAGCGCCGCCACCACGGTTTTACCAGACCCCACGTCTCCCTGCACCAACCGCAACATGGGTACCGGCTGGCTGAGATCCTGGCGGATCTCGGTCATAACCTGTCGCTGTGCCCCGGTAAGGCTGAACGGAAGCAGATCAAGAAAACGTTCCGGCAGATCACCGGTTGGCAGTAACGGCAGCGCTTCCCGGGCCTGAACCTGTTGCCGTACCTGCAAAAGGCTTAGCTGGTGGGCCAGCAGCTCTTCCATAACCAGTCGCTGTTGGGCCGGGTGCCGCCCCTCCATCAACAGATGAACCGGCGCATTGGCCGGCGGCGAATGCACCAGCTCGACCGCTTCGGTGATACCCGGCAACTGGTAACTGGCGAGCAGTTCTTCCGGCAACCAGTCACGGATCGGGTAACGTTTGAGGTAGCCCAGCGCCTGCTGGCACAGAGCGCGCACTCGCGGCTGCTGAATGCCTTCTGTCAGGGGATAAACGGGCGTTAGCGTGGCCTCACCCTGCGCGGGCATCGGCGGCGGATTGACCTGGTATTCAGGGTGGTAGAATTCGTAACCGGCCCGCCCCGGCCGAACTTCGCCGAAACAACGCACCCTCGCGCCTTCCGTGAGTTGGTTCTTCTGGGCGGCATTGAAATGGAAGAAACGCATGACCACGAAGCCACTGTGATCCTTCAGGGTCACCTGCAGGCTTCGGCGCCGGCCCATCACCAGATCGGTTTTCATCACCTCGCCTTCCACCACCCCGACGTCGCCAATGCGCAGGTTGCCCATGGAGACAATGCGTGTGCGATCCTCGTATCGATGGGGAAGATGGAACAGCAAATCCTGCAGCGAACGGATGCCCAGCTTCGACAGCTTGTCGGCCAGGGCATTACCGACGCCCTTCAGGGTGGTAACGGCAATGTCGTCCAGTGACATCATGGCCTGGCTCAGGCGGTTGCGGCCGCAGCCGGGGTTTCAATCTTCGCTTTCTCAATTACCCGACACTGGCTGGCCGCCAGCGACAGCACATCAATCGCCTTTGGTCGTGGGAAAGTGACCCGCCAGGCCAACGCCACCGTGCGATAGGGTACTGGCGCCGCAAAAGGCCTGACCGCAAGTATGCTCTCGTCATACTGCATCGCCGTTGCAGCGGACAAAGGCAAAACGGTGATACCCAAACCAGAGGCGACCATGTGACGTATGGTCTCCAGAGAGCTGCCTTCAGTCACCAGTGACGGCGCCGCAGCACTCGGATTACGGGTGACCGCATCCACCAACGGCGGGCAGGATTCCAGCACCTGGTCACGGAAACAGTGGCCGGGGCCAAGCAGCAGCAACTGTTCCTTCGCCAACTCCTCGGCGGTCAGGCTGTCACGCTTGGTCAGTGGATGACCTCCCGGCAGCAGCACCACGAAAGGCTCGTCGTAGAGCGGCAGGGTAACGACCTCCGGCTCTTCAAACGGCAGTGCGATGATGATGGCGTCCAGTTCTGACTGGCGCAGTTTCTGCCGCAGTGTGGCGGTGTAGTTTTCCTCAATGTAGAGCGGCATGTCAGGCGCCGCGCGGCGCAGCTCCGGCAGCAGGTGTGGGAACAGGTAGGGGCCGATGGTGTAGATGGCACCCACCTTAAGGGGGGCATTGAGCTGGTTCTTGCCATCCTGAGCCATGTCACGGATAACACCCACCTGATCCAGGACCCGTTGGGCCTGGTCGATGATACGCTTGCCCGTTTCGGTGACCCGGATACTGTTTTTGCTACGCTCAAACAAGGGTATACCGAGTTCGTCCTCCAGTTTCTTGACGGCCACACTCAAGGTCGGCTGACTGACATGACAGCGCTCGGCGGCACGGCCAAAATGCCTTTCCCGGGCAAGGGTAACAACGTATCTTAACTCGGTCAGAGTCATGGCGGGCTCCGGTCAGAATTCGTCCAGGTCAGGGATCGTACAAACGTTCCGTTAATTTATTAGCCAAAGCATAAGGATTGATATTGTCTATGGCAATCACTGAGCACCAACAAACGCCAAGAATACTGGTTGCGGGCTGTGGCAAGCTCGGTGGCGCCATTGCCTCTCAGCTTACCGGAACGGCGCAGGTATACGGCCTACGGCGCAGTCCGGACAAGGTCCCGGAGGGCATCCAGGCGCTGGGGGCGGACCTCATGGTGCCGGAGCAGGTGCGTTCAGTACTGCCGGACAACCTCGACATTGTGGTTTATTGCCTCACGCCAGCAAGCTACGACAACGAGGGCTATCACAATGCCTACGTAAAGGGCCTGCGGAACCTGATCGACGCACTGGACGGGCGCCAGCTCACGCGGCTGGTGTTTATCGGTAGCAGCAGTGTCTACGCTCAGGACGACGATTCCTGGGTGGATGAGACCAGCCCAACCGACCCCACCCGATACAGTGGCCAGGCGATACTCGCGGGTGAGAGGGTCGCCCTGGAGAGCGGTAGTCCGGCAACCGTAATCCGTTTCAGTGGCATCTACGGCCCGTCGCGGGCGCGCTTCCTCGATGCCGTGATGAACGGCAACATGAACCCGACCTCTCCCGGCCCCTACAGCAATCGTATCCACGAAGCGGATGCGGCCGCGGCCACCTGCCATATCGTGGAGCGGGCACTCGCCGGCCAACCACTTGAAGACTGCTACCTTGCCAGTGATTGCGAGCCTGTGCGACTGGATGAGGTGGTGGCGTGGGTGCGTGAACAACTACCCTGTGCCAAGCCTGGCCCCGACGCCCGCCAGGGTGGTCGCGCAGGGAGCAAACGCTGCAACAACCAGCGGCTGCTGGACTCTGGTTTCCATTTCCGCTATCCGGACTTCCGGGTGGGCTACCAGGAGATGATTGCCGAAAAAACCCGGTAGGCCTGGCGAGCCCCCTACCATCGAGTAGGAGGGGGAGTTA
>NZ_DELU01000002.1:0-2971 GCF_002352785.1 Marinobacter sp. UBA2688 | reverse complement strand
CGGAGATGGACACGGTTGGCTACAAGGCGCCACAAACCGACATCGAGCAAACACTCTCACGCCTATGGCAGGAAGTGCTGGGTGTTGAGCGGGTTGGACGACAGGATAATTTCTTTGCCCTGGGGGGCGACTCCATCCAGAGCTTGCGGATCATCGCCAAGGCGAAACGCGTCGGTCTTGAGCTGACGCCCCGGCAGATGTTCGAGCACCAGACCATTGCTGCTCTGGCTCTGGTAGCAACCCATGCGACGGTACAAAACTACGTCGTCGATATGGAACGGGACTTCCCGCTGACACCGATCCAGCAGTGGTTCTTTGATCAGGCCATGCCCCGGCCGGAGCATTGGAACCAGGCACTGTTGCTCAAACCCGCCACGGCATTGAATAGCGAAGCTCTGGCCGAGGCACTCAACGCGATTTACCGACACCACGACGCCTTGCGGCTGCGCTTTGCCCGGAAAAACGATGAATGGCTGCAAGCCTACGGTATACCAGACAAACCGGCGGATCTGCTGTGGTCGGTGACCACAACCCCTGAACAGTTGGTGAACGAATGCGACCGGGCCCAGGCCAGCCTGGATCTGTCGGAAGGGCCCCTGATGCGAGCACTGCATGCACGGCTGGACGACGGTTCCGAAAGGTTGCTGTTGGCGGTGCATCACCTGGGAATCGACGGCGTGTCCTGGCGCATTCTGCTAGACGACCTGATGCAGGCCTACCAGCAGATCCTTCGGGGAGAAACCATTGACCTGGGGGCGAAGGCCACTCCTTTCCAGGCCTGGGCCGAGCAACTGCCAACACCCTGGAATGACGCCGTGTTGGCGGAGGAAATCGACTACTGGTCGGCCATCCCCGCCCCGGCACCGCTGCCGATCGTGAACGCGGGCGGGCCCAATACCGTGGATCAACTGGCCCGGTCGACCATGGCCTTGTCCGCCGAGGTCACCGGGGAGTTGCTGACCGAGGCTCCGAAGGCCTGGCGCGCACAGGTGAATGACCTGCTGCTGACCGCCCTGGGCGAAGCGCTGTTTCACTGGAGTGGTCGTTCGCAGTCAACGATTGCCCTCGAGGGCCACGGTCGTGAGCCGTTGATGGAAGGGGTGGACCTGAGCCGGACCGTCGGCTGGTTCACCAGCCTGTACCCGGTGTGTGTGTCCGGTGGTGGCAACCTTGTCGAGAACCTGAAGGCCACCAAAGAAGCCCTGCGTCAGGTGCCCCGGGGCGGTCTGGGGTACGGTGTGCTGCGCTACCTGAAAGGCGAGCACGGCCTGCCGGATCTCTCTGGCGCGGTGCTTTTCAATTACCTGGGGCAGGTGGACGCAGGCAGCCAGGATGGCCTGGTACTGGCGGAAGAATCGCCGGGTGCCATGCGGGCTATGGATGCTCCTCTGGGGTTTGAACTGTCGCTGGACGGTCAGGTGCGTGACGGCGTGCTGTCGTTTTCCTGCAGTTACAGTGCGGCGCGTTATCAGCGTGAAGCAATTGACGAGCTGATGAAGAATTTCCGTCGCGCCCTCGAAAACGTAGTCGCGACGTGCCGGGAAACCGGTGGCGTAACACCCTCAGATTTCCCGCTGGTGGCCCTGGACCAGACCGCGCTGGATGCCTTGCCGGTCGGGCAGGGCGACATCGACGATCTGCTGCCACTGACGCCGATGCAACAGGGGTTGCTGTTCCATAGTGAGCTGGGGGGTGTCTCCGATACCTACGTCAATCAGGTGTCCGTGACCCTGAACGATCTGCCTGTGGAGCCCTTCAAGGCGGCCTGGCAGTCGGCGGTTGCCCGTCACCCAGTTCTGAGGGCCGGGTTTATTCATGCGCCCGGTTCCCAGTTGCCGGTGCAGCTGATTCACCACAAAGCCGTGCTGTCGATCCGCGAACTGGATTGGCGCACTGATGCTTCCATGACTCTGGATGCTCTCTGCCAACAGGAAAAATCGGCCGCTTTCGACCTGGCCCGGCCGCCGCTGATGCGGATGGTGCTGATCCGGCTGGGGGAGCGGCGCTGGCAGATGGTCCTGACGCTTCACCACATCCTCCTGGACGGCTGGAGCAGTGCGGCGCTGCTCAGCGAAGTCATGCTGGAGACTCTGGGCGGGCGCCTGGAGACCCCGGCCCGTTACCATGACTATTTCAATTGGCTGGTTGGGCGGGATCTTGAAAGCGCCGAGACTTTCTGGCGCGACCAACTGTGCCAGCTTCCCGAGCCCACGCGTCTGGCCCCACTGCTGGCCGACAGCCGTTGCCTGGACCGGGACGAGGCTTCACTCGCCGATATTGTGATGCATCCGGATTACGACTCCCTGGCGGGATTTGCCCGGCAACAACAGGTGACCCTCAATACCCTCATTCAAGCCGCCTGGACCCTGATCCTTCAGCGTTACACCGGCCAGCGCGAAGTGGCCTTCGGCGCCACGGTGTCTGGTCGGCCGGCGGCGGTGTCCGGTATGGATCGCCAGATCGGGTTGTTCATCAACACGCTGCCAGTCGTTGAGGCCCCGGCACCAGAGCAGCGCCTGGGAGACTGGTTGGCAGAGCTACAGGCTCACAACCTGGCGTTGCGGGAGCACGAGCATACCCCGCTGTACCAGATTCAGCAGTATGCCGGGCAATCGGGGCGAGAGCTGTTTGATTCCCTGCTGGTGTTTGAGAACTTCCCGGTGGACGATGCCCTGCGCAGCGATGCCTCCGGCGTGCGAGCCAGCAACCTTCAGGTGAGCGAACAGACCCATTACCCCCTGAGCCTGGCGGTCGAGGCCGGGCAGGGGCTGGTCCTGCACCTGCATTACCGTAACGATCAGGTGTCACCGGCCCGCGCGGAAGCGCTTGCAGGCCAGTTGGAACACCTCCTGTACGCCATGGCGCGGAGCGGCGAACAGCGACTGTCGGATCTGCCCCTGCTGACGGACCTCGAACAACAGGTCTGGAATGACTGGAACACCGTGGCTCACCCGGCAGTGGACCCGCGTCC
>NZ_DELU01000019.1:0-12241 GCF_002352785.1 Marinobacter sp. UBA2688 | reverse complement strand
ATAACTCCCCCTCCTACTCGATTTTGGTGCGGGTGTTTGTCAGTCGCGGTTTGTCAGTATCAGGTTTGTGAGTGCCATGAGTGCCGCGCTATCGTCGTTGCTGTGGCGGAACGGCCAATGTTGGATAATTCGATTTACCTCATTATCCGTCACATAATCTGAATCGAACGATGGGTAAGATACCCGTCATACAAAATTACGGCGCGTCCTCATCACCGTGCCCGCCAATCACACACTGGGGTTTGTCTTGGTTGATGTAGCACTTTTCTCTGTGCCACTCATGGCAGCTATTGTCGGCTGGTTTACCAATTGGCTGGCGATTCAGATGTCATTCAACCCCATCCAGTTTGTGGGTATTGGCGTTATCGGCTGGCAGGGAGTGATTCCCCGCAAGGCCGAGAAAATGGCCCACATCTGTATTGACCGCACCTTGCAGCAGTTTGGTGATCTGAACGCCGTCTACCAGCAACTGGAACCACAACGAATTGTTGAACAGGTGATTTCCCAGGTGAATCCCCGCATGGACGAATACATTGACGAAGTGATGTATGAGATCCAACCGGTGCTCTGGGACAACCTCCCGCTGTTCATGAAGAATCGCATCTATCGGTGGGGGCGGGAACAGCTCCCGTCGAGGATAGAGTCCCTGGTGGAGGATTTCGGGGATGACCTCAATGATCTCGTTGACCTGAAGGCTTTGCTGAGCCGGGAGCTGAAAACCCATCCGGACCTGATGAACCGGATTTTCATGGAAGCGGGCTCGGTCGAGCTACGGTCGGTTATCAATCGAGGGGCGATCATTGGCGGCCTGCTGGGTGCCTTGTTGGCCCCCGCCTGGGTGCGCTACCCCGAACCATGGCTGTTGCCGGTCGGCGGCTTTGCAGTGGGGTTCCTGACCAACTGGATTGCCATCAACCTGATTTTTCGCCCGCTCAAACCCCGGCGCTTCCTGTTTTGGCGTTTGCAGGGTCTGTTCCTGCAGCGTCAGCCGGAGATCAGCGACGTATGGGCAAGGTTGGTGGCGGAGGAACTGATCACCGTTGAGAAAGTGGCTGACGCGATGATCAACGGTAACCGTGGGGATCGCACGCGGGCGATCATCCAGAAGCATCTGAGGCCACTGCTGGACAACTCGATGGTCATGAAGCTCGGCGCCCAGGTTACTGTTGGTATGACCGGGTACACGGAACTTAAAAAAGCCATGAACCATAAGGCGGTGCTGGCCACCCGTGATGTCTTCGGGGACCCGGCATTCAACCGAGAGAGGGCACCGGTGGTGGCCGGGGTGCTGGCCGGGCAGATGAAGTCGCTGGCGCCGGCTGAGTTTCAGGATATCCTGCGGCCGGCATTTCGAGAGGAAGAGATTCAGCTCATGCTGGTTGGGGGAATATTGGGTTCCCTGGCGGGTGCGCTTCAGTTTCTGATCATGAGCAACGTATTGAACTAGGCGCCTGGGACACGGTTCCCTGCGTAATGAGCTGACCAGGAGGGCAGTATGGAATTTGGATGGGCAGTCGCGATACAGGCCCTGGTAACAGGATGCGTCGTACTTTCAGTGCTGGCAGGCTTCTGGTTCGGCATTGTGCGACCACATCTTGATCGCAAGGTGGCGGAGCTTATCGACGCGTCGCGGGAGATAGAGCCCAGAGTCAGGCAGGGTGTACGGGAAGGTGTCGAAGAAACTCTTCGGGAGCTGCCGGAGAGTACGGTGAAAGAATCTACCCGCCAGTTCCTCCGGTTCGGTTCGGGACTGTTCGAAAACGGCCTCAGTAGCTTTCTGGGTGAGGTATCTGACCCCGGTCGAAAGCCCCGAAACGATTCATAGACAATTCGTCGGCCTTGGCAGGCCTGCTATGCGGCAGGCTGTTTTGGCCGGTGTACCGGGAAAGAGCTGCATCAGGTAAATGCTGTTGCCTTTCTCTTCGTTAAACGCCTCCCTGACCGCTTTTACAAATAGCCTGTTTGAAGGTGGTGATATTTCATGTTGTTTGTAAAATTCCCTCAGGAATTCGATGATTTCCCAGTGATTATCGGTTAACTCAATATTGTCGTCCGCCGCAATTTCACGGGCCACGTCAGGTGACCACGTCCAGGCGTCTTCCAGGAACCCTTCGTTGTTTCTCGTTGGAATCGTCATTACCAGCTGATCACTCTGGTTGCCTCGGTGGTCAGGGCCACCATTGTGTCAAAATCAATCGATTGTACGTCAAGTCCATCGACGGCGATGGCCCTCGCCTGCAGGTCAGGGGCCAACGCATAAACGGTACCCTTCAGCGTTGCTTCACGGTCCGCCAGGGCAAGCACACCTGATTCCGTCAGCAACAGGCCATCCTGGTCTGTGATGCTCGACAGGCACGCTACAAACGCCGGGTGATCCGGCCGTTTGTTGACGATGTGCAGGGTATGGATGGTTGCCATCAATGCGCTCTCCGGGTGTTTGGGTTGCCTGCTCAGCTCAGGTTGACCACGTGGGCATAGTGTTCGAGCAGTTCGGCACACAGATCTGTCGTGGTAATGCCCGGCATCATATTCTCTTCGTTGAGGCCGTACCGCTTACAGGCCTTGTGATCAGCCATCAGGGCGGAAACGCCAAAAATGGGCGCGGCTGACAGGTTCTTCTCCACTGATTTCTGCTGCACGGCGTCTGCTTGCTGGGCCTTGCGAAGCCAGTTAACGCCCTCTCCGGTGAACAGCAACGTCACCGGCTGGTCGAACGCGGCAAGGGAAAAGGCCATGTCCAGCGACTCACGGCCCGTCCAGTCGCAATACGGCGCGCGGCTAATGATCACCAACGTCTCCATGCCTGGCTCAACCCCCACTGTGAAAATAGATAACGCGATCAGAATGCGCCACGCTGTCAACCCACTCGCCCAAACCGGCAATGGTGAATGGTGCGGCAAGATTGCTGGCGGGCAGTTCGTAGCGCTGCTGTTCGCTCTGGTCCACAATGCCCCGCCGAAGCGCCGACGCAATACAGGCAAAGCCGGCTATGTTGTGGCTTTCCAGGAAATCATGCCACGCCCGCGACCAGTGCACCTCGTCCGAGGGTGGGCTGGTCAGTGCCGACGCCAGATGAACGCCATCACCGTAGAGGAATACCCGGTCAATTCGATGGCCGCTTGCCAGTACTGCCCTGGCGAAGGCGAGCGCTGTTTGTGGCGCCTGGGAGGAGTAGGGCGCTCCGGTAATGACCAGGGTAAAGGAGCAGGGTGTGTGCGGACTCATATGTGCCTGTTTGCCTGTTGGAGTTCAGAGTACAGTTTACCTCATGAATGAAAAAACCCCGACCGAGGTCGGGGTTCTCTGGCAGTTGCCTGTCATCTGGATGATGCCAAGGCGATCAGTCGTCGCCGCTGAACGCCATCATCAGGTGAAGCAGGCTGACGAACAGGTTGTAGATGGCCACATACAGGCCAACAGTAGCGATGATGTAGTTGCGCTCTCCGCCGTTGATGATCCGGCTGGTTTCAAACAGGATCATGATGGAAGCGAAGATGGTGAAACCAGCAGACACCGCCAGGTGCAGGATGGAGCTCTGCATGAAGAACGCCAGCAGCATCGCGCCGATCAGCACGAAGGCGCCCGCTGTCAGGAAGCTGGACAGGAAGCTGAAGTCCTTCTTGGTGATAATGGCCGTTGCCGACAGACCCACAAACGCGGTCGCTGTCAGAGCCAGGGCATTCGCGACGATCTGGGAAGCGCCCGCTGCCACCATCTGGCCGATGATCGGGCCGAGGGTGAAGCCCATGAAGCCGGTAAGGGCGAACGTGGTTACGATACCCCAGGGGCTGTTCTTCAGCTTGTAGGTCGCGAACAGAAGGCCGATGTAGCCTACGATCGTGATCAGGAAGCCGGGATGCGTGCCGTTCATGTTCAGGAACGCAGTCAGTGCGGAGAATGCCAGAGTCATTCCCAGCAGCATGTAGGTATTGCGCAGCACGTTCATGGCATCTGCGCTGATACCCGTCGCCCGACCTTTTTCTGTGGTCGAATAGGCTCCCTGGTTTTGCTGGACGCCAAATCGTCTGTCTTCCATTGTCTTCTCCGTCTGTGTGTCACAACCGTTTGAATCTAACACTCATCATAATGCCAGATACACAACTTTCAATCATTTACGACAGAAAACGGCCTCGCGGATTCCATTAAATAGAGTTAATGTTGAATCGAAAGGAAGACGATGTGGCCAGGGCGTTGACAGGAAACGGAATTCCGGTATCATGCTCCCCGCTGTCGCAATGACGGCTGTGGAGAAAACGGTGGGCTGGCAGAGCGGCTGAATGCAGCGGTCTTGAAAACCGCCGAAGGTTAGTAGCCTTCCCGGGGTTCGAATCCCTGGCCCACCGCCACTTTTCCCCATAAATCAGATACTTACCTTCCAGATTGATAGCTGGCCCACAACGAGGCCCACATACCTGATTCGCTTGTTTTCTCACAACAATCGAAGGGAATGTGACCATGAACAAATTTTCAAACCGTCTGACTGATTGCCGTTCACGCCTGCTTGACGCTGAGGCTATCCTCCATCATTTGCATAATCCTGAAAACCTGAATCATCTGCTGGAAGAATGCTCTCCAGAGGTTACGCTCGGCGCGATGATAGATAAAGCATGGGAGCTGGTATCTGAGGCCAGCGGTGACTGTGAGGCCATGACAGAGAGCTATAACCAGGGCCTGGGTGCTGAGATTGCCGAAACTGCGAACAAATTGATTGAGGCTGGCGGCGTGATAAATGCTGGCCCCAAACTCGAGGCAGAGGCAAAAGCAGAAGCTGAAAGGACTCCGAAACCGGAAAACCTGAAACCCTTCTCCGATAAGCTTGAAAAGATTGGAACAGCCAGCGCCGTTATCTCACAGCTGATGGATCGCATTTTGACTGAACGCACCTATCAGGATTGCCCTGATTGGATGGAATCTAACTTCACCCTCGGCGGTCTGGTCCAGGTCTCTGAGATCCTGGCCGACTGCATATTGGATGTAAGCTCGAGGATGGAGCAGGGGGGTCAATCATGATTGTCGATCGCAATACCTACACCGGCAGAATGTATTACGTTGCCCGCGACGAAGGCAGGGTGGGCGGAATTCCTGTTTCTCCTTTCTTCAGCATGCCATTTGAGGCAAAGCTCTGGATGCACCTGTGGGGAGATTCAAAGAAATACTGCATCGGTGTTCAGCAGTTTCTTTGATCGGAAAAGAGCCCCGGCCAGTCCGGGGCTTATGATTTACTGCGAGGTTGTCCGACAATCTCAGCTATTGATCCAGCTGCTCCATGTAATCTTCCAGAGCGTGTTCGAGCGTTTCATCCGTTCGGGCTATCGCGTTCTGTGCCTTCACCACTTGGCGTTTGATCGACTCGATGACTGCGGTTTGCAGTTCTGGATGCCGGCGCCGAATATCCAGCGGCAGGCTGTCCAATATCCCTGAAGCCTCACCGGCAATCTTTGACAACACCAGAGCGATGATTTCCACCGGGGCGGTCTTGCCCCTGGCCAGCTCGTTCTTGATTTCCTGACCTTCAGCCTGTGCGCGGGTGAGCCTGAGCCGTTCGGCTTCAATGTCGCTGTTGCTGCCTGACTGGTCCGCTTTCTCCAGCCGGTTGTCGATGACAGAGCGCACATCGTAATAGACGTGTTTGCCGATCCTGGCCACGGGCTCAACTTCCCAGCGAGAGAAGGCTGAAACAGTGATGCCAAGGCTTTTGGCCATCTGCTGCTGCGTCAGCCAGTGGCTATATGGTTTCTCAATCATAGTACAACCCACCTATAGAATTTTCATATCAAGCGAAACTCCGCGCCTCCACGCACCCACCAGCCGGCCCCCGTTCAGGAGTACCTTTTCGAAGCGTTCTCCGGCTTCACCAGCAGGTCTACACGCTCTTGTATGTGCGTCTCCAGTGCATCAGCCTCCACTTTGCTGAGCTCCTGCTGATACTCCAGAAGCAGAATCATAGTCTTTGCTGAGACGTAGAACCGGTGTAGCTGAATCATCTCATGAGTGCTTTCCAGGCTTTTGATGACTGTACCTAAAGGGTGGTTCTCGTAGCGTTTGAGCAATTCGGTAATCTGCATAGTGCCTCCAGAGGGGGAGTTAGGTTGAAAAAAGGCGGCCACGTATGACCGCCAAAAGAACGGCTAAACCATTTATGTAAAGCAGCAGACTTTTACGGATGTTCTGCCAGCATCTGCCCCGGCTGGTATGACAGGACCACAGAGCCGTTTTGTCGGGTGTCTCTGCCTGCACCAGCCCCATGCCTATAGGGCTGCAGCCTGGTTGCTGCCGTGGGCACATTGTCAGGGCCATGTGCCAGAGCCGCGCGCCTTCCCGGAGCATGAAGAGGAAACCGGGAGGGCGTTTACTGGAGTCCGAGTAACATTTCCTCGCCGTCCGCATTTACGCGAACCTGTATCTCTCGCAGAATTTCGAACATGAAAGCTTCCAGATGAGGTTGTAGGCCAGTGCCGTCCACTTTAATCAACGCATCGCCTTTTGATATCTGTCTGGTCCTGGCTTTGATTTCTTCGATTTGTGCTTTCGTCATCTTCTCCTGAAGCTCGAAAGCCTTTTCACGAAACTCATTCTCTTTGCGGATCTGGCTGGCCACGTCCAACTGATCTAAACGGCTACCTTCTCCAAGTGAACCGAATAATTCAGAAATAATGCTGCCAGTACTGTCGATTGAGGTGTTGATGCTGTCGAACGTAGCAATTACTTTTTCGGCATTGGCTTCAGCCTCGGCAATGTCCAGGGATACCTGGGCCTCAATGAATTTAATTCGCTCGTTGCTGTCGATTTTCTCAAGTTCGAGTCGGTAGCTTGCGGTTTCGTTGACCAGCTTTTCAGTCTTGGCCGCAGTATCACCAAGGGATCTCCCAGACTTAATGATGGTGCCGGACCAGCTGTTGACCTTGCCGGACGCTTTATCGTAACCGAGAACCAATGAGTCGTTGCTCTCCGCCAGCCGTTTCGTCGCCTGGCCAACATCTCCTAACGCGTCGCCGTTCTTGCTGGCTTTGTCGGTAAGCTGGTCGATGGCGTTCCCTGAGCGGGCCAGGTTGCTGTCAGTGCCGCCGATCGCATCGTTCAGCTTATTCTGCTGGTTAGCGGTATTTACAAGTTCGTTGGCGTAATCTTGCCAGGCTTTCTGGGTGTCCTCAGTGGCGGTGGCGGTGTCTTTAAGCTTGTTTGCGAGTCGGTCGTTCAGCTCCCGGAGCTCGCCGGTCTGTTTGGCAAGTTTCTTTTCTTCCTCAGTCAGCGGCTTCAACTGGTTCTTTATCTTCTCGATTTCTTCAGCGTTGAATTGTTCATAAAGCCATCCGCCAATCGAATTCCCGAAAGCCTTTTCCATCGGCTCAATAACGAATTCGTTAATCAGCGTTCCGACTCCGTAGCCGCCAGCTAGGGCCAAGCCAATCAAGCCACCTCTGCCAGCGGTGGCGGCAATTCCCTTAACGCTGTTCAGGTTGCCAATCAGCGCCTTGAAACCTTGTGCACCAGCCAGGGCGGTGAGGCCCGTTCCGATGGACTCCAGTCCGCCACCCAGGGCACCGAGGGCAGGCAGAACCGTATCAATGGCCTTTGAAAGACCGAGCAACTCCCCAACATTGCGCTTCGTGGATTCGTCCAGGTCCTCGAATTCCTCGATACCCTTGCCGATTGCCTGAAACAGTGGCTGTAGGCCATCGACTATCCCTGCCGAAATGTTCACCAGAGCGGTGAAAGCATCCACGACCCGCTGAAGGGCCTGCTCCAGGCCCTCTACGGTGTTCAAGTCGATATCACCAAAGACGTTGGTGAACGCATCCCCGAGTTCGTCGCTAAGGTCTCCGAAGGATGCCAGTAGCTGGCTCAGGTCGAGGTTTGCCAGTGCTTCAGGGAAGTTTTCAGCGATGGCCTGCATCTTCCTATCAATATCACCGGCCAGGCCTTCCAGGGCGTCCAGAATCGGAGCAAAGGCGCCATTCTCTAAACGGATTTCCGAGCCCAGGGAATTGAAAATGCTGGTAAGCGATTGAACAATGCTTCGGGTTTCGTCTGTCAGTCGACCACCAACGCCAATCAGGGCCGATTGGAGGTTGTTCACCAGTGTCTGGCTGAGCAGTCCGAGTGTGTCCGCCAGCTCTGCGGCCGCATTGGCAGAGGCGCCGGCGTTGTCATTGAACTTCACAAGGTTGTCCGCGAAGGCATCGGCAGCATTTCCGGTCAGGGCCAGTACCGGGGCCAGTGCTTCGACAGAGCCAAATAGCTTGGCGATGGTTTCCGTATTGCCGCCTGTGGCTTCTGCTACGTCACTCAGGACACCAGCAAAACCTTTGCTTTCGAGGGCGGCCGCGTTGAACTCTATGCCAAGTTCGGCAGCAATATCGGAAGCTTCCTTGGTTGGTTTCAGTAGTGCGGTAATGGCCGCACGGATGCCCGTGATTGCCTCGGGGGTGCTTGTGCCGGTTTCCGCAGTAATGGTCGCGATAGCGGCGGCCATTTCGTCAAAGCCAAGCCCCGCGGCGGAAGCAATCGGAGCCAAGCGACCGATCGAGCTTGCCAGTTCCGGAATTGTGGTTTGGCCAAGTTGGACCGCTGTAAAGAACGTGTCTGCAAATTCGCCGGCTTGGTCGGCTGATGCCCCAAAGGCATTCAGGGTGCTGACCAGGGCGGTTGTTGTGTCTCCGAGATCTGCACGGCCAGCAATAGATAGCTGCTCGGCTGCGTTGAGCAGCTCTAATGAGTCTTTGTAATCGATGCCGGCTGAAATGGCGCTGTAGGTTGCTTGCGTGATTTGATCCAGTGACGCGGTGGAGCTTTCCGAATACTGAAGAATCTGGTTCTGGAAGTCCTGCAGATTTGAGGCAGGCTGCCCAATGAGCGTTGCAATTTCACCGAATGCCGTATCAAAGTCGTCGGCAATTTTCACCGCGTAACCGGTGACACCCACGGCAGCCGCCGCAAGTGCCAGATCCAGTTTCACAATGCTATCCGTGATGTTTGCCAACGGGCCGGTGAGGTCTCCCACGCGACCCGTTAAGCTGTCTAGGTTGCGGCCAACAGAGGTGACCGCTCCGGCGGTCTTGTCTACGCCACCGAAAATTATTTCTACGGTTTTTGAGGTGTCAGCCATAACCTTCCCCTTATGCCTGTCCGACTTTAACCAGGCCGCGGTAATCCACCGGCACGCTGGCGAACTCCAGGCGGCACTTCACGGACAGGCCGTCAATTTCCCAGCCTTCGCGGGTTTCGTAGTGCGGGCGTCCGGCGCCGGCCAGGTAAGCGCGGGTGATGGTGTCCACCTGCGAGGGGCTGGCTGCTACGTACCAGTCAGTTTCTGAAACTTCATCCAGCCGGCTATCTACTACCAAAGTCAGGTTGCGGATAAACTGAGAATTGGGCGTGTCGTTTGACTTGCTCGGGTCTACAGTCGAGGCAATCAACTGCTCAGCCTGGCTTTCGTAGACAGCCGGAACAATCAGGAATGCCGGTTGCAGGTTCAGCGGTGCAGAGCTGCTCAAGCCGCGTTGTTTACGCATCATGGCCCGGACGTTTCCGAGTGCTGAGGCGGTCAATCCTGTAGATGTCGCAATGTTCTTGTGGTCGGCATGGAACAGGGCCTTGCCATCGGACAGCTTCGGATTGCTGGTCAGGGTGCTGTACACCAGATCACATTCCTTGCGGCGGGCGGCAATGCCGAAACTGCGGGGCAGGCGGCTGAAGGCGTCCAGGTCATCATTAATCATGGCCTCGTAGGTCATGGTGAAGATCTTGCCGTACTTCTCCACCTGGAAAACCATGCCATCGTCAGAGAAAGAGCCGTGCTTGTACTCGGCGCCTTCAGCGACTTTATCCAGGTCCGGGGCTTCAGACAGTTGAACCAGGCTCTGAGGCTTGAAGTCGGGAACTTCACGCTCGCCAGTCCAGATCATGTGGCTTTCGTTGGATTCCTCGTAGGCTCCGCGCAAGGCTTTCTCGGCGGTGTTTCCGAGTAGCTTCTGGAAATCGCCGGTACTGTGAGTGAATGCTTCGGCCAGGATCTGCTGCTTCGACATTAGCATGGTGCTTTTGCCGGTCAGATTCAGATGGCGGTCTGCCATTTGTATCAGGCTCAGGTTCGCCAGCTCACGGGCCCCGTCACTGGCGTTTTTCACTGGAATGCCTTTGCGCATCAGGATTGCGTCTGAGGCGTCGGCCATAAAGTTCTTCAGGTGGTCGTTCTCGTTCATGGGGATAGCTCCGGAAGATGGTTTGTGATGCTTGCCCAGCTCTGTCATCAGGTGGGCGCGTACAGCGTCGGGGGTGGTTTTGCCCTGAGCCATCAGGCTTTGAGCAGTGACGTTTTCGGCAACTCGTTCGCCTTTGAACAGGTCGAGCATGTTCTCGATTTCCTGCACGTTGGCGCGGGCCTGGCTGTGAATCTCTGCGATCTTCTCCGGCACTTGGTTGAAGATTGAGAGATCGGTTTGCGCAACCATTGCCATGGGGCTGGCAATCTCATCGATGAAGCCGATTTCAAGAGCTTCTGACGCCGTAAACCATGTTTCGCCAGCCAGCATCTCGTTCAGTCTTGCCTCTGGCATGCCGGTCTTTTTGAGGTAAGCGCTAGACATCGACGGCGTGATTTTGTCGAGCAGGTCGCCATGCTTGCGCAAGTCTTCGGCGGTGCCGTAGGTGGATCCTCTGGGCAGGTGGATCATGAACATTGCGTTTTCGGCCATGACGGTTTTACCGGCCATTGCAATGAATGAGGCTGCGCTGGCGGCCATGCCATCGATATGGCAAACAACATCCTTCAACTCAGTGAGTGCGTTGTAGATCGCCAGGGCTTGGCCAACATCACCACCTCTGGAATTGATGCGAACATGAACGGTTCTTGAGGTGTCCATTGCTTTCAGTTGATCGATGAACGGCTTTGCGGCTACGTCCTGCTCTCCAATGTCGCCATAGATATAAATCTCATTCTCGGCCAGGAGTGCTTTGATTTGTTGGGTCATGGATCGGGCTCCTTTGATGACTTGGAACCAGATTACCGGGGTGGGTAGGTGTCTGAAATACTCGGCATTTCGTCGCAATCGGGGAGGCTTTAGCAGCCGTCCCCGTTCATGATTTCGAGGGTTCTTCTCCAGCCAAGGGCCAGCTTTGAATCGCCCTCATGGTTCATGCAGATGACGCGAAGTCGAACCAGGGTCATCGTGGCCTGCCATGTATCCGGCCCTCCCAGAGATGGGACGCCATAGTTCATGGAGTGGGCGATAATCCGAGCGGTGAGGATTTTGCCGTTGTCTCTCGGCATCTGGCGGGCAGATTCACGAATCAGCCGGTTACGCTCTCGGGTGCGCCAGACGTAGCAGAGTTTATCTCGGGCCTGTCCAGGGCCAACGGAGAGCCCCAGGCTGTCATCCAGCGTTTTCATGTAGCCGGAGCGGTATTGCTTCAGTCCAATCAGAAGCCAGGCCTTCGATTCAGGAGAGAGATCCCTTTTCCCTTCCAGGTGGTCGATGAGTTCAAGGGCGGCATCGATGGGCGTGATTTGTCTCATACGCTGCCCCGGATTCGCTGGCGCGTTTTGGGGTCGCGTGCTCTTTCCCGTTGGTCAGTCGGTAGAACCATTACATGGTAAATTATAAAGGTGTACACATAGCGACTACCAAAAAGCCGAAAAAGTGCCTGACTGATACACATAGCGACTACATCAGGGGGGTAAAACCCCATTTTAGGGGGTGAGGTAGTCGATATATGACTAGATTGATACACATAGCGACTACCGATTTTAATTTTCAGGCTGCCTTGTCGAATTTCTGGAACAGGTTGCTCGGTACAATTTTCGGGTTTACGTCCAGCTTGCCTTTGCATTCGTCTATACCTCTCCAGGTTACCGCGTAGAGGGTGCAGCGGTGTCTGCCCCCGCTCCGGGTTTCTTCAATGAGTCCGGCATCCAGCAGGTCTTTCAGGGCTTTGTTCAGCGTCCCGGGAGACTTCCAGCCGCGCTCTTTCATGATTGACCATGCAGCTGTCAGGTCGCCGTTATTCTTGCCGTTGAACTGTGAGGCGATATCCACCAGCAGTTTTACCTGCCAGCCTCCCAGGCTGAGATAGGCCTCACCGCCCAACACCTCCTTTGGGATGTTCAGGAAGGGCGCAGTGCTGCGCCTCCCTGTGTGCCTTGCGCGTTTGTCGATCGCCATTGGCTTACTCCGAGAAGTCGGCCATTAGCCTGAAGGCCAGGCGGCGGCAATCCTTATGTGTCAACGCCGGTTTAAAAGTG